>NZ_LKCP01000054.1:0-49867 GCF_001518755.1 Bacillus sp. AM 13(2015)
GAGCTCCTTGCCTCCCCATGCCTCAAAGTGCTGATCAATCAGCTTCTTCCCAACAGCACTTGTCATGCCCTGTTCTGTCGCAAGCCCAGCAATGACATAATAGCCATCATCCATTGAGATCTTTTTCCCCGCATACCCTGCTTCTTTTAAACTGCCAACTAATTCATCTGCTCCTTTTTCAGAGGAAAACTTTCCAGCCTGTACGACATAGGTTGAAAAATGGCCAGAGGCGCTTTTTTCATCTTTATTCTCTTTTGATCCATCAGCAGTATCTGCTGGCGGCGCATCCCCGCCCGCTTTCATTGATGACTGATTTCCGGACGCTGAAACGCTGATATCTCCCCCTGATGGATTCTGAGTACCATCTTGACTTAAGCTAAGTGCAAACACACCAAGGCCTGTCCCAAGAACCACTGCAAACACAATCGTTGTCATCACTCTCTTAAACGGGCCGCGGTTTTTACCGAACTTCTGATCAAAGGAACCTTTTTTCTTTTGATAAGGTGTGACGACCTTTGGATCAGAATGATAAATATGATCAGCTGCATCATCCCACTGGAAATCTTCTTCTTTCGGTTTAGCCGGTTCTTCCTCAGATGCAGCAGTCTCCTGTTCTGACTGCCTTTTTTCCTCCCAATTCGAAAACGTCACTTGATCATCCTCTTGCTGTTTTGGCGGCTGGTGATCATCTTCATGAAGCATTTCTTCTTTGCCATTAATATTGACTTTTAACCCTTGTTTTTTTGCCTGCCTTTTTTTCACTGTCATTCCCCGCTTTCTGACATTGTTTGTAAGAAAGACCTTTTTGTCCAATGAATCAGCGCGAATGTACCCGTCCTTCTTTCTGTTTCACACTTTAACATAGCGAAAAAAAAAAAGAACAAGACTTTTGTCGGCAGGGAAAAAAAGTGTTCGCCAATTTTTTCAACCGGTCGACCCTGCGAATGGGAGCATGACATGAGCTCCATAGAGATACAGCCAAAAAGAAAAAGAGATCGCAGGAACAAAGGGAAATGGTTCATCTAATCGAAAAGAAAAAACCTTCGCATAGGCGATTCCAGCGATACACGAGAGGAAAAGAATGAGAAGGAATGGCTTGAAGCCAAAGCAAAACGCAAGAACACCGAACAGCTTCATATCAGCTCCGCCCATGCTATTTGGCTTGAAACGTTCTAAACTATAAAACATGAGAAAGCAAAAAAGAAGCGAAGACGCTCCTTCCCACCAAATTAGAAGAGGTTCAAGCGTGCGGTATATGACGAAAAGAGGGAAAAAGAAGAGAAACAGCTCGTTTGGCACCCTCATATAAAGGAGATCACTCACGACAGCAATCACAAATAAACTACAAAGAATCACAAGAAAAAGACCTTCAAACGAAATACCAGCGATTCTATACATGAGCAAAAAAAGACTGCCTGACAGCAGCTCAACCAGTGGATATAACAAAGACAGCCGAGTGCCGCAATGCTTACAAGTTCCCCTCAATAACGCATACGAAACGAGCGGGATCATCTCGTGCAGGGAAAGCGGCTGTTTACAGACTGTGCAGTGAGAACGAGGAAGAAGAATAGATCGCTTAAGCGGCAGCCTTTCACCAACTAGATGAAAGAACGACCCCATGGTGATGCCTGCAAGAAACACAAAAATACCTATCATATATTGTGACCCCTTCCGAGAATAAGATAGACCGGATTTTATCACGATCGTATTCATTGAGCACATAGCGAAAATATGATTTTACTTTCCATCTGCATATCAAAAGAAAAAAACACAAATGGCATTAAAGCCATTTGCGTTTTTTGTGTTACCCGATCATACGATTTCGTATATCTGAAATAAAATAAAGAGAGCCTGTCACAATGATCACCGCTGACGGATCATCACTTTTTTTCTGAATGAACTCAAGCACTGTACAAGGGTCATCATCATACGACTTTGCGTCTAACTGACTGCATACATAAAGCTTTTCAGCTGATTCGGCTCTTGGAAAAGCAAATGAAACAAAATGGATAGAAGAACTGACAGCTTCAAGCTTTTGAATCATTTGCTTGTACGGCTTATCTTTTAAAGCACTAAAACATATATGCACCTGTTTACTAGAAAAATGAGCTTGTACAGTTTCAATTAAACGGTCGATCCCTTCTTCATTATGAGCGCCGTCTAAATACACTGGAGGATGATCTTTGACTTTTTCAAATCTCCCAGCCCAAGCTGCCTGCCGAATGCCCTCATATATTTGCTCTTTTGTCACGCTAATATAGCCTTCTTGCTCCAGCCATTCAATGAGTAAAACAGCAAGGGAAGCATTTTGCCTTTGATGCGTTCCGATTAATCCTGTTTCAAGCTGCGGATACTGCTTTTTTGATGTGCGTAACGTGAAACGTTCACCTGTTTCTGTCGGCTGCTGCTCATCAAATCTACAAGTATCATGTAAGGAAATACATTCCGCATTCTTTTCTTTTGCTGTGTTTTGAATGACAGCAAGAGCTTCAGGCTGGTGAACTGCCGTGATCATTGGAATACCCTCTTTGATAATGCCCGCTTTTTCAGCTGCAATCTGTTCAAGTGTGTCACCTAAAATGGTCATATGATCATGACCAATCGACGTAATCGCTGTTAAAATAGGCACAGCAATATTTGTAGAATCAAGTCTTCCCCCAAGCCCTGTTTCCAAGAGGACAAAGTCTACTTGGTGCACATGAGCAAAATAAGCAAATGCACATGCTGTAATGATTTCAAATTCTGTTGCTGCGCCAAGCTCTGTTTGATCTAATTCGTCAACAAAAGGCTTGATTTGATTCACCAAACTCAACCATTCTTCATCTTCTATAGGCACTCCATTCACGCTGATTCTTTCATTGAACGTTAGTATAAACGGAGAGGTGAAAGTTCCGACCGAATAGCCGGCTGCCTGCAAAACAGAACGCGTAAACGCAATGGTTGATCCTTTACCATTTGTACCTGCAACATGTACTGTTTTTATACTTTGTTCCGGATTTCCTAGTCTGTTCATCAGCCATTTCATTCGTTCAAGACCCGGTTTTACGCCAAAGGCCAGTCTGCTGTGAATCCAATCAATGGCTTCATGATAGGTTGTAAACAATGTCATCTCTCATTTCATACGAAATTTTCAAAAAAGACGACTCCCTTTCATTAGGAGCCGTCTTTTCAACCTTATGCTTTCAGCTCTTCAATACGCTTTTGAACAGCCTCGCGTTTTGCGACATAATCACGTTCTTTCGCACGCTCTTCTTCTACGACACTTTCAGGCGCTTTTTTCATAAAGCCTTCGTTGCCAAGCTTTTTCTGTACTCGTTCCACTTCTTTTGTCAGCTTATCAAGCTCTTTTTGCAGACGAGCAATTTCTTCATCTAAGTTGATTAAGCCTTCAAGCGGCAGAATGAGTTCTGCTCCAGAAATAACAGCCGTCATCGCTTTATCACTAGCTGGGATATCCGTGCCAATTTCAAGAACACTTGGATTCGTGAAGCGCTCAATATATGAACGGTTTTTCTCTAAGCGTTCCTGCACATCAGATGTAGAGGCTTTAATGTAAAGTTCAACTTGTTTGCTCATTGGCGTGTTCACTTCACTGCGAATGTTACGAACAGAGCGGATGAGTTCCACAAGCAGCTTCATATCAGCAGAAGCTTGTTCGTTGGAAAGCTCCGGCTTCACTTCAGGCCATGCCGCAACAGTAATGGACTCACCTTCATGCGGGAGATGCTGCCAGATTTCTTCTGTTAAGAACGGCATAAACGGATGTAGAAGTCTCATCGTTTGATCTAATACATACGCAAGGATCGAACGAGTCGTTTTCTTCGCTGCTTCGTCTTCTCCATAAAGCGGAAGCTTCGCCATTTCAATGTACCAATCACAGAAATCATCCCAAATGAAGTTGTATAAATGTCTGCCCACTTCACCGAATTCATACTTGTCAGCAAGCTGTGTGACACTTTCAATTGTTTCATTTAAGCGTGTTAAAATCCATTGGTCAGCAACTGATTTTTCTCCTGTTAAATCAAGCTCATCATACGTTAAACCATCCATATTCATTAAAGCAAAACGGGATGCGTTCCAAATTTTGTTCGCAAAGTTCCAAGTGGATTCAACCTTTTCAAAACTAAAACGAAGATCCTGACCTGGTGAGCTTCCAGTCGCTAAGAAATATCTTAATGAATCCGCACCGTACTTGTCGATGACCTCCATTGGATCAATTCCGTTGCCGAGCGACTTACTCATTTTACGCCCTTGTTCATCGCGGATAAGCCCATGAATAAGGACATCTTTGAACGGTTTTTCTCCTGTGAATTCAAGACCTTGGAAGATCATGCGGGATACCCAGAAGAAAATAATGTCATAGCCAGTTACAAGCAGATTGGTTGGATAGTAGCGCTTGAAGTCTTCACTGTCTGCATCCGGCCAGCCCATTGTAGAAAACGGCCAAAGTGCTGAACTGAACCATGTATCAAGTACATCGTTATCCTGTTCCCAGTTCTCAATATCTTCTGGAGCTTCAAGTCCAACGTATACTTCTTTCGTTTCTTTATGATACCAAGCCGGAATACGGTGTCCCCACCATAGCTGACGAGAAATACACCAGTCACGGATATTTTCCATCCAATGTAAATATGTCTTTTCAAATCGGTCTGGAACAAATTGAACTTGGTCGTCACCTTTTTGCAGATGAATGGCTTCGTCTGCCAGCGGCTGCATTTTCACAAACCATTGTGTTGATAAATACGGTTCAACGACAGCTCCACTTCGCTCACTATGACCAACTGAATGCATGTGTTCCTCAATTTTGAACAAAATGCCTTCTTCTTGTAAATCCTTCACAAGCTGTTTGCGGCATTCGAAGCGGTCCATCCCTTTGTATTGCAGGGCATTATCATTCATTGTGCCATCTTCATTCATGACAAGAATACGCTCTAGCCCGTGGCGGTTTCCAAGCTCAAAGTCATTCGGATCATGAGCAGGTGTAATTTTCACAGCACCTGAACCAAACTCCATATCAACATAGTCATCACCGACGATTGGGATCTCACGGCCTGTAATTGGTAAAACCACTGTTTTTCCAATCAAATGCTGATAACGCTCGTCATCAGGGTGTACGGCTACGGCTGTATCTCCCAGCATTGTTTCAGGTCTTGTTGTCGCAATTTCAATTGAACCCGTGCCATCTGAAAGCGGATATCTCAAGTGATAAAACGCACCTTGAACATCCTTATAAATCACTTCAATATCAGAAAGTGCCGTTTTCGTTGCTGGATCCCAGTTAATGATGTACTCTCCGCGATAAATAAGCCCTTTTTCGTACAATTGAACAAACACTTGGCGAACGGCTTTATTCAGACCTTCATCTAAAGTAAAACGTTCACGGGAGTAATCGAGACCAAGACCCATTTTCGCCCACTGGCTGCGAATAAAATCTGCATATTCTTCTTTCCATTTCCACGTTTCTTCCACAAATTTCTCCCGGCCAAGGTCATACCGGCTTACGCCTTCTTCGCGAAGCTTTGCCTCGACTTTTGCTTGAGTCGCAATACCGGCATGGTCCATACCTGGAAGCCAAAGAACGTCATAGCCCTGCATCCGTTTCATACGTGTCACGATGTCTTGGAGTGTAGAATCCCATGCATGCCCAAGGTGCAGTTTTCCTGTCACGTTTGGTGGAGGAATGACGACTGTATATGGATCTTTCGTTTTGTCATTTTGTGCTTCGAAGAATTTCCCTTCAAGCCAGTACGTATAGCGGTCTTTTTCAATCGCATTAGGATCGTACTTTGTTGGCATTTCTTGATTATTTGTTCCCATTTGTGTAACCTCCACATTTTTTCGGCTGATGAAACATAAAAAAAGCCTTTCCATCCTTATAAAAGGACGAAAAAGCTTTTTCGCGGTACCACCTTTTTTCACGAGACACATACACGTGTCCCATACACTCTAAAGGATAACGGGGTTCTCCCGAATTTCTCTACTTGTTCATTCAAGAAATTAAGCTCACAGGCGACCTTCCAAACAAGTACATCCTAGGAAACCTCTCAGCTCTTGGCTTCCCTCTCTTTAGGGTCTTGCTCGTACTCTTCCTGATCCACGCTTACGATATATCACGTTCATCAGCACATACTCATCTTTTATTAATATTACTAAATGCCTTTTGTTTTCGTCAATCATCTTTTCCGCTTTTCTTCTTCTTTATACAAATTGGGCAGGCACCCTTCGCCCTTTTGCCCATATGATAATAACAAAATGAAGAAGGAGGGCGTTTGATTTGAAGAAGATCAATCCTTACACACTCCCCCCCTGGCTGAGACAAATTCGGGCAGTTGCCTCCCAAGTCGTTCTCCCGATTGCTATATTTCAAGGATTTCGTACGATCATTTTCCCTACAACATTTGACGTCCTCATTCTAGGTATTCTTATTTTTCTCGCCTGTGCCTTTCATCTTGATTGGTTTTAAAAACTCATGCTTATGTACCTGCCCATATAAAGCCAACGCAGCATAACCTCGTCATTCCGCTGATGACGAGGCACTTTGTTCTTCTTCAAGCCGTCTAGCCTGCTCAATCTCATGAATCTTCATGACGGTCGGCTCAGAATTTTTCATCTGCCAATACGCTCTTAACAGCTGCTGACAGCTTTCCATTTCATCCTGCCTGCCTGCTTCATAAGCTTTTACTGTATCAAACAGCCCTTGCGGATAAGCAAGGTAGCTTAGGAACAAATGCAGTTCTTCCTCCCGAAGAGGGTTTCCTTTTTGATACGTATAAAACAAAGAAGTGCATTCAGGACAAGACGTGGGATAGGTTTTGAATGTCCGAAAGTAATAGGTCAGAAGATCATAGATGGGGGCGGCTTTTTTAGACCGCTCGAAATTGGTGAAATGTCCTGTTCCTACATCATTATACAAAAAATGATGGATCGATAGCTGTCCATGATTTAGCACAACACGCGTTGTCTCTTTGTCTTTCATTTCTTCATGCCAATCTTCTAAACGCTCAAGCGCAAATTCGCTGGCAGACATCGCCTCTGAAAAATACATAGCAGCGGCCAGCTCAAATGGCGACATATACCACGTTTGTTCTGCCCGCTCTATGAATCGTTCATACATGTCTTTCTCTGTTTCCCATTTGGTCTTGATTTGGGTGTAATGCGCTTCTATCTCTTGCTCTGTGATATCCATCATGACTTCAGTCCGCTTATGAAGTCTTGCAATCTCTTGAAATAAATATTCGTGCTTATCGTCCTGCTCTTCTCTCTTTTCATTCGTCAGCCACGGCATCAGATAGTATGCATACTGGCTTTCCCGATGACTTGAGAAAAAGGAACCGCTCTTCGTCCGATAAATCGGAACAAAGGAGCGATAGCCCTTTGATTCTAGTTCAAGCATTTGTTCTGTAAATTGCATATGCCGGTTGGCTTTTACTCGCTTCAAGGCAAATACACCCTGCTTTGTATATACCTTGATGACAACAGGACTGACAGGTTCAATATATTCAGCCTCAAGTCCGTATTCGTATAAGACAGATTGGATTTCATCCACGTTCACTCACCACATTTTCTCGGTCAGTCATCGCTTGCTATGCATTGCTTTTTTGATATTCAGGAATATAAAGAATCTGCCCTTCCTCAAGCTCCGCATCAATCGATAATGAGTTTGTGCGAAGAAGCTGCTGCACATTCAATTGATATCTCTCACAAATACGATCGACCGTATCTTCTTGCTGAACTATACATATTTTCATGCGAGAAAAATCTTCCTCCTCCTGCTTAGCGAACAGCTTTGTTAAATAAAGAGAGTTCTCACTGCCAGACGTTTCTCTCACGTCTTCTTCAAGCTCCTCTTCTTCTTGAGCTGACTCATATATTTTAGGTGCTTTCCGTTCATATAACCGCCCGAGCTGATATTCGTCACCCTGCTCCTCTTGCTCAGGTTCCACTTGATAAGCAGGTGATTCAAATGCCGGATATGACTGTACCGTTTCTTCCTGCTCTTCGGCAGCTTCCGGATCTTTTCTCACTTCCACTTCAAAGAATGTATCCTCCCGCTCCTCTTCTTCTAAAAGCTTAGGTGGTTCAAAAAATGGCGGTTCCTGCACATGAGCTTCAGGGATGGATCGATAGCCAAGTGCCACAGCTTCTTCTTGGTTATTCGGCTGTTCCGGCTCTTCTTGTTCTTCTGATTCTTCCGGTTCTTCGGACACTTCCTCTACTTCCCTGTTCACCAGTTCTATCTCAATTTCTTCATCCTCTTCTTCTTGATCTTCCTGTTCTTCTTGCTCAGCACGTGTGTCATGTTGGAAAACAGGCTGCTTCTCATCATCCTCATGTTCTTCGCCTTGCAGCTCTTTTTGCTCTTCTTGTTCCGGCTGCAACTGATAATCGTAAGCCATATCACCATAATCCTCTTCAGGACGATGGACAAATTCATACGGCTCCTCTACAGGCGCTTGAGGCGTTTCCTCGTCTAACAAGCCCTCAATGGCTAAATCAGCCTGAATGGTAAGCAAACGATTCTCTGTCAGCTGGTAATCAAACGCATCAATAAACACAAACACATCATTTAAATGACTAATTTTGTTCTTCGGAATGGTGATATCGACTGGAAATTGATGCAGAAGCTCCGCCGTTCCGTCTTCTCTTACCTTTACCTCATCTGCTTCCCTGTATGTTGGAAAGGAACTCAATTCACCCAATAGCTCCTCTTGATTTATGTTGTATTCTCCTGTTAGCTCGAGTGAACCTCTAATGGAAACATAATCATTCACTTCTTGAACGAGAATATCAGGGTCGAGAGAAATTGACAGCAGCTCACTGACTTCCTGTCCGCTTTTAAAATAAATGGATTCTTCTACCGAAAACTGTAATCGATTGTTTTGAGACAAGTCGGTGTCCTCCTTTCATCTAATCCTTAAAAAATAAAATTAGATGTCAATACAGTTGTATGTGGCAGGAAGTGAAAATATGATTCGTTTTCTCCAACGCAAAAAGCCGATATGTCTCCATATCGGCTCAGCGTGTAGACAAACCCTCGCATTCGTTGTCAGTCCTGCGCTCCGGTGCTCACGAATGTCAAATTCGCTCCGCTCCGCTGCTCGTCTTTCCTAGACTGCAAAGGTTTTCTATCACGCTGAAAAAAAGACAAAGGGCTAAAATCAAGATCATTTTAGCCTTTGTCAACAATCTGAAGCCAATATGTCTCCATATCGGCTTTTGTTTTATCGACGTAGTTTTTGAAAAACCTTTTCCACTGTCTCAATTGTATATTCGATGTCTTCATCTGTATGAGCTGTTGACAGGAATAGTCCTTCAAATTGAGAAGGCGGGAGGAAAATGCCGTGATCGGCCATTTCCTTGTAAAATTCAGCGAATAAAGCAAGATCAGCTGTTTTCGCTTTGTCATAATTGATCACTTCTTCATTTGTAAAGAAGAATCCGATCATGGAACCCGCACGGTTAAACGTTAATGGAATTCCATATGCTTTTGCTGCTTTCGAAATACCTTCTTCTAAACGGTCACCTTTTCGTTTAAACTCTTCATAAGACTCAGGTGTCAGCTGTTTTAGAGTTTCTAAGCCTGCTGTCATCGCAAGAGGGTTACCAGATAACGTTCCTGCTTGATAAATTGGACCACTTGGCGCAATTTGTCTCATAATATCCGCTCTTCCGCCATAAGCACCGACCGGAAGACCGCCTCCAATGACTTTACCAAGACACGTCAGATCAGGTGTGATGCCAAAATAACCTTGCGCGCAGTGATAATCCACACGGAAGCCTGTCATGACCTCATCAAAAATGAGTAATGATTCATATTGTTCCGTAATGTCTCTCAGCCCTTGCAAGAAACCTTCTTGCGGAGGGACAACCCCCATATTTCCTGCGACCGGCTCTACAATGACACCAGCGATATCGTCGCCAAATTCTTGAAAAGCAACTTGAATGCTTTCTAAATCATTGTACGGCACTGTGATCGTGTTGCTTGCAGTCCCTTCAGGAACACCAGGACTATCCGGGAGTCCAAGCGTTGCCACTCCAGAACCTGCTTTAATGAGCAAAGAATCACCGTGGCCATGATAGCAACCTTCAAATTTCACAATTTTATTTCTGCCTGTAAAACCGCGAGCTAGACGAAGTGCACTCATCGTCGCCTCTGTACCAGAGCTGACCATGCGAATGACTTCGATGGAAGGAACACGCTCTGATACAAGTTTAGCTAATTCATTTTCAACTAACGTAGAAGCACCGAAGCTTGTCCCATTTTCCGCTACTCGCTGAATGCTTTCAACGACACGATCATTCGTATGTCCTAAAATCAGTGGTCCCCATGATAAGACATAATCGATGTATTCATTTCCATCAATATCATAGATCTTGGCGCCTTTGCCTCGTTCCATAAAAATCGGGTCTGTGTTGACTGATTTAAATGCACGCACAGGGCTGTTGACACCACCAGGCATTAAATGCTGTGCTTCTTCAAATGCTTGTTTTGATTTTTCATAGCTACGTCCCATTTCAATGTCCTCCTGTCTATCCGTTCTTTATTCCGAGAGCCATTTTGCTGCATCTTTTGCATGATACGTAATGATGAGTTCTGCTCCTGCACGTTTCATGCTTGTCAGCATTTCCAAAACAAGCTCTTTTTCAGAAATCCAGCCATTTTGAGCAGCGGCTTTTACCATTGCATACTCTCCGCTCACATTGTAAGCAACAACAGGGAGTGTAAATTCATTTTTCACATCACGCATAATGTCTAAGTAAGAAAGAGATGGTTTGACAATCAAGAAGTCAGCTCCCTCTTCTACATCAGATTGCGCTTCTCTTAGAGCCTCTAAACGGTTTGCAGGGTCCATTTGATATGTTTTACGATCTCCAAACTGCGGTGTACTATGTGCTGCATCACGGAACGGACCGTAAAAAGCACTTGCATATTTCACGGCATAAGACATGACTGGTACATGAATAAAGCCTGCTTCATCAAGTGCCTCACGAATGGCAACAACAAATCCGTCCATCATATTTGAAGGCGCGATGATATCTGCACCTGCACGCGCTTGGCTGACAGCCGTTTTCGCTAATAGCTGAAGAGATTCATCATTTAAAATTTCTCCATCTTCAACGATTCCGCAATGTCCGTGATCTGTATATTGGCATAAGCAAGTGTCTGCAATCACCACGAGCTCTGGGAAATGCTTTTTGATCTCAAGCGTAGCTCTTTGAACAATGCCATGATCGTGATACGCCTCACTGCCTACATGATCTTTATGATCTGGCACACCAAATACAATGATCGATTTGATGCCAAGATCAACAAGCTCTTGGACTTCTTCTTTCACAAGATCTACAGAAATGTGATACACACCTGGCATTGAAGAGACTTCTTTTCGGACATTTTCTCCCTCTACAAAAAAGATCGGATAAATGAAATCAGATGGTCTTAAAAAGGTTTCTCTGACTAATTCTCTCATTCCTGCGCTTGTCCGCAATCTGCGGTGTCTGTTAAATTTCATCAATGGTTCAACTTCCTTTCAGATAAACGGCACATCAAATCAAGCATTCCGTCTATCGTATAAGTATCTGGGGTTTCAGAAGAAATCCCGTATTGAAGCAGTGCCTCTTTTGTCAGAGGACCGATCGTCACAAAACAAGTGTCAGATGCAGCCAGCATCGCTGCATCTGCTTCCATCACATGCATAAAAGAATGAACAGTAGATGAGCTCGTAAATGTAATAAAATCAAATGATTGCTTCGTCATTGCCGATTTAAGAGCAGCAATTCCATCCTCATCCTTGACTGTTTCATATAAAATCCATTCTTTTACCTCTATGCCGAGCGGAACGAGGGTCTCTTTCACCACATCTCGTGATAGATGCCCTTTTGCTACAAACACACGATCTCCTGGGCGTACATGGTCAAGTAATGCATCTGCCAGTTCTTCCGCTATAAATCGTTCTGGCACAACATCCACCTTCAAGCCGTGCTGCTCAAGATAGGCAGAGGTTTTCTCTCCTACAGCAGCCACTTTTAAATGGGATAAGCTCTTTTGGAAATGATGGTCTTTTATGTAGTTCAGAAAAAAAGACGCACCATTCACACTCGTGAAAACAAGCCATTGGCTATTTTCTAAGTCCTTTAAAAAGTCCTGCGCTTTTTCTTTTGTGAGCGTAGGCTCAAACCGAATAAGAGAGGTTAAAACCGCATGGCCGTTCAGCGCTTCAATCTTTTGCTGAAACACGCCCGCTTGACGTTCATTTCGAGTGACAAGCACCGTCTGTCCGTGAAGCGATTTGCCTATGCTCATTGAGACAGATCCTTTTTCACCTTGTCGATCAAATCCTTTGCTCCCTTATCGGCCATCTGCTTCGCACACGCTGTCCCAATTGCTTCAGGGTCAGTGCCTGTGACGGTTTCTCGAATAATTGTGTGCCCATCAGCAGATGCAACAAGACCTGTTAGTTCAATTTCATTATGCTCATTCATCGTTGCATAGCCAGCGATCGGCACCTGACAGCTTCCATCCATTTGTTTGAGGAAGGCTCTTTCTGCGAGGACCGTTTTCTTCGTATATTCATTCGTAAATTGGGCGAGAAGCTGCAACAGCTCTTCATCATCCCCGCGGCACTCAATCGATAGCGCGCCTTGTCCAACGGCTGGAAGGCACGTCTCAGGAGATAAAAATTCCGACACAACCTCTTTGCTCCATCCCATTCTGGACAGACCGGCAGCCGCTAGAATAATGGCATCATACTCTTCATTTTTCAGCTTTTCCAATCTCGTATCAATGTTTCCTCGAATCCATTTAATCTCAAGATCTGGTCTTTCCTGAAGAAGCTGTGCGCTGCGCCGTAAGCTACTCGTTCCCACAATTGCACCCTTAGGCAGTTCGCTGAGACTTAGATGATCCTTCGAAATAAGTGCATCCCGCACATCTTCACGCTCAGGAATACAGCCAATCACTAAACCTTCCGGAAGAGCTGCCGGCATATCCTTCATGCTGTGCACCGCCATATCAATATCATGATTCAACATCGCCTGCTCAATCTCTTTAACAAACAGTCCTTTGCCGCCAACCTTAGATAAAGTCACATCTAAAATCTGATCACCCTTTGTTACAATTTCTTTTATTTCAAAAGAATAAGAAGGGTTTAGTTCAGACAGCTTTTGAATGACCCATTTTGTTTGTGTAATTGCCAGCTTACTTCGTCTAGAACCTACTTTAATTGTACGCAATACGTCTTCCTCCCGACAATGCCTTTAAGACTCATCATTATTGAAACCAATGAAAGGTTGATAAGCTACCAAGCAGAAAATAATTGATCATCAGCACAAGGAATGAAGCGACATTCCAAAATGCCACGATTTTGCCCTGCATATTTCTCACCAATCTGATATATAAGTAAAAGCCATATAAAAACAGCATAATAAACGAACCAAGCACCTTTGCATCTGTCCAGTACAACGTATCATACGAGATATATGCCCAAATGATGCCAAGAATTAAACTAAGCAAAAGCATTGGCACACCAATAATGTTTAATACGTATGCCATATGATCCAGCTTTGATAAGTCTTCAATTCTCAAAAGCCATTTTCCCCATTTTTTCTTTTTCAGCAAACGATATTGAAAGAGATAAAGCAGTGAAAATGCAAAAGAAAGTGAAAAGGCACCGTAGGATAAAATCGCCATCGTAATATGAATCACGAGCAGTTCACTCGTCAGCTTCCCCGTTAGTTCTGCTGAATGGAGGTCAGATGGTGTAAAGGTGTGAATCGCCATCATGGAAAAACCGATCACATTTGTAAAAAAGACAATAAATTCAACGCGCAATATCTTTGTGAGGACAAGCGAAAGTGTCACAAGCACCCACGTATAAAAATATAACCCCTCTGCTACATTCAACACAGGGAATCGGTCTGTTTCCATCATAATATAGAACATGTAGACTGTTTGCAGCAGCCAGACAATAGAAAGCAACCAGAAAGCCATTTTTCCAGCCTTCCGGTTGTGTTGAAGAAAATCTATGAAATAGAACAAGACACTTAGTGCATAGATTAAGATCGTTGCTTCATTGAGTCTCGCTACAATGGATTCCATCATCGCTTAATCACTCACTGGCAACTGTAGCAAAGCCTTGTGCCATATTTGGTTTGAACAGCTGAAATGCCCCTTGCTCCACCTGTACAGGTTCGACCTTTTGCTCTTCATCTTCAACCTGTAAATCAAAGATTTCTTTAAAGAGTAAAAGTTTCTCCTCTGCATTTGGCTCCGCGGCAATTTCTTTTGCCTTTAAGATAGGATCTTTCAGCATTTGGTTGATGATGCTTTTCGTATGTTTATTTAACAGCTTCATTTCACGGTTTGTGAGGTTTGGAAGCTTCCGCTCAATACTCTGCATCGTATCGGCTTGAATTGTGAGTGCCTTTTCTCTAAGTGCAGAAATGACTGGAACAACACCTAACGTATTCAGCCATTGCTTAAATTCTACAATTTCCGCTTCAATCAGGAGCTCAACCTGCTCAGCCACTGCACGGCGCTCTTTTAAGTTAGCAGCCACGATGCCTTCAAGGTCATCAATGTCATACAAAAAAGCACCTTCTACTTCAGAAATGGCTGGATCTAAATCACGGGGCACAGCAATATCTACCATAAATAGAGGTCTGCCCTTCCGCTTTTTATTCGCACTTTCGACCATTTCTTTTGTAATGACAAATTGTTTCGCACCCGTTGAGCTGATTAAAATGTCCGCTTCGGATAATGTTTTTTCTAATTGGTTTAAGCTCTTAGGCTCTCCTGAAAAACGACCGGCCAATTCCTTTGCCTTCTCAAATGTTCGGTTGATAACCGTTACTTGGCCAATTCCTTGCCCTTGGAGGTTTTGAGCCGCCAGTTCGCCCATTTTGCCCGCGCCAAGAATCAGGACATGCTTATCAGAAAGACGTCCAAAGATTTTTTTAGCAAGCTCAACCGCTGCATAGCTGACAGACACCGCATTAGACGCAATATCCGTTTCCGCATGAGAGCGTTTTGCGACAGTGACCGCTTGTTTAAATAAATAATTGAAAACGGTACCAATGGTCTTCTCCTCTTGAGCTACTTTAAAGCTGGATCGCACTTGACCGAGTATTTGTGTTTCACCAATCACCATGGAATCAAGTCCACAGGCTACACGGAATAAATGCTCAACCGCTCCATCGTTTTCATAAAACTTCAAATACGGAGAGACATCTTCTTTTTCTAAACCGAACCAATCGGCTAAAAATCTTTTTATATAAAACCGTCCAGTATGAAGCTGATCTACTACTGCGTAGATCTCTGTTCGATTACATGTTGAGATGACGATATTCTCTAGAATGCTTTTTTCTTCTTTAAGCTTGGACATCGCTGTTCCGAGCTCACTCGGTTCAAAGCTCAGCTGTTCCCGTATCTCAACAGGGGCTGTTTTATAATCTAAACCCACAACAAGAATATGCATAACTTCAGCTTGCACCCCCAACGCCCTGTCTAATTTATAATAATTACAATATAGAATTTATTATTTATAATGATTATAACATATATTCATTTTTAACTGGATAAAAATTGTGAACAGATTTCAAAAATGTTGTGATATAGTAGAAAAATGTTCGACACCGTTTATGCCATATCATCACTTCAAGCAATTTACCAGATTTGGCGCGTGCGGACAAATGATCTGCTTAAAAGAAGGTGACATCTTTGAAGAAAAAATCCATTTTGCTGCCGCTTACTTTACTGGCTGTAGCGCTATATGCCATTCTCTCGGGAGGTCAATTTGACATTTGGAAGGATCAAGAGAAATGGTATACACTTGTACTGCTTTTTGGCCTCGCTTTTTTATATCAAGGAAAGAAGGAGCAAGAAAGCGCTCATGTGTTTATCGGTATGCTTATGACAGGCCTTTCGCTACACTTTATTCTTCAGCCTAAATTGGACCACTGGCCAGACACATTTACGATGATTGTATTCATCGTAGGACTTGCACTCTTTGTGAAATCATCTCAGAAAAAAGAATATCGTATTGAAAGTGTTGTGCTGATCGCACTCGGTCTGTTCCTTTATTTCTTTCAGCAAATTACAAAACAGCTAAGTTCCCTTTCGATTCCTACTTCTGGCTTTGAATTGTACTGGCCTTATGTACTGATTGCTGTCAGTCTCCTCTTATTATTTTTAAAAAGGAAATAACTTATACAATAAAAAAGCATCTGCTCATCGCAGATGCTTTTTTTAGCCGTTTACTTTCGCAAGGATCGCATTCCAGGCTTCATCTTTCCCCTTTTTTGTTTCAGAAGAGAATAAGATGAGTTCATCTGATGGGTCAATGTCGAGCGTCTGTTTGACGACTTTCGCATGTTTTTCCCATTTGCCTTTTGGAATTTTATCCGCTTTTGTAGCGATGACGATCACGGGAACTCCGTAATATTTAAGGAATTCATACATGTTCACATCATCTACTGATGGCTTATGACGCAGGTCCACAATTTGGACAACTGCTTTTAATTCTTCACGCATTGTAATATACGTTTCGATCATTCTACCCCAGGCTTCGCGCTCTGTTTTTGATACTTTGGCAAAGCCGTAGCCCGGAACGTCCACAAAATGGAGCATATCATTAATAATGTAGAAATTAAGCGTCTGTGTCTTACCTGGTTTAGAAGACGTACGCGCTAAATTTTTACGATTAATCAATGAGTTGATGAACGAGGACTTTCCAACATTTGATCGTCCAGCAAGCGCGATTTCAGGCAGTCCGCCGCTCGGGTACTGCTCTGGTTTCACCGCACTAATGACGATATCTGATTTTGTTACTTTCATCTTCCCTCTCCTACCAACGCTTTCTCAAGCACCTCATCTAGATGTGAGACCGGAATAAAGGTTAGTCCTTCTCTCACACTTTCAGGAATATCATCAATATCCTTCTCATTGTCCTTTGGAAGAATAATGGTTTTCAATCCTGCACGATGTGCGCCTAATGCTTTTTCTTTTAGTCCGCCAATTGGAAGCACTCTTCCTCTTAACGTTATCTCTCCTGTCATACCAACCTCTTTTGATACAGGACGTCCTGTGAGTGCTGATACAAGAGCCGTCGCAATGGTGATACCAGCTGATGGCCCGTCCTTTGGAACCGCACCCTCTGGAACATGGATATGAATATCGTGCTTTTCATTAAAATTAGGATCAATGTTCAGTTCATCTGCTTTAGAACGAATATAACTGAATGCCGCCTGTGCAGATTCTCTCATGACATCACCAAGCTTACCTGTTAACAAGAGCTTGCCTTTACCAGGCGAGAGTGATACCTCAATTGATAAGGTGTCTCCGCCAACTGTCGTATACGCAAGTCCTGTGACAACCCCCACTTGGTCTGTCGTTTCAGCCTGACCATAACGGTAAAGTCTTTTTCCAAGAAATTCAGATAAGTTCTTTTCCGTCACTGTGATGCGTTTTCGGTCTTCAGCCACAATCGCTCTTGCCGCTTTTCGGCAAATGGCCGCAAGCTGACGCTCTAACCCGCGGACTCCTGCTTCTCTTGTGTAATAGCGAATCATATCATAAATCGCTGCTTCACGAAGCTGCAAGTTCCCTTTCTTTAATCCGTGCTCCTTTAGCTGCTTCGGCAGAAGGTGATCTTTCACAATCTCTGCTTTTTCAACCTCTGTATACCCTGCAATCGTGATAATCTCCATTCTATCACGAAGTGGGCCTGGAATGGTTGCTAAATTGTTGGCAGTGGCAATAAATAACACTTGTGATAAATCAAATGTCTCTTCAATATAGTGATCGCTAAAATTATGATTTTGCTCTGGATCCAGCACTTCAAGCATCGCAGAAGACGGATCACCTCTAAAATCAGATGACATCTTATCAATTTCATCTAAAAGAAACACCGGATTCATTGTGCCTGCCTTGCTCATCCCGCGAATGATACGGCCTGGCATCGCGCCTACATACGTTCTTCTATGTCCACGAATCTCAGATTCATCACGCACACCGCCAAGAGAGATACGGATAAACTTTCGGTCAAGTGATTTAGCAATCGATTTGGCAAGTGACGTTTTCCCTACCCCAGGAGGTCCTGCTAAGCAAAGAATCGGTCCTTTTAATGAATTCGTCAGCTTCTGTACAGCAAGGTATTCAAGCACACGTTCTTTGACTTTTTCCAGCCCATGATGCTCATCATCTAAAATTTCACTTGCCAGCTTTAAATCTAGACGATCTTCTGTATAGATGCCCCATGGAAGATTGATCAGCCAATCAATATAATTTCGAATGACAGAGCTCTCAGCAGAGCTGGAAGGAATTTTTTCATAACGGTTCAATTCTTTTAGTGCCGTTTCACGAACAGAATCCGGCATGCTGGACTCTTCGATTTTAGACATTAATGAACTGACTTCGCCCGTTTTTCCTTCTTTGTCACCTAGCTCCTTTTGAATGGCTTTCATTTGTTCACGCAAATAATATTCTTTTTGCGTTCGTTCCATTGAACGTTTGACGCGCTGACCAATTTTCTTTTCAATCTCCAGCACTTCTTTTTCATTGTGGATTAAGCTGATGACACGATTCAGACGTTTTTTTAACATCCACTGTTTCCAGTACTTCTTGTTTGTCCTTTAATTTAAGCGGCAGGTGAGAAGCAACGATATCTGCCATTCTCCCCGGTTCCTCAATATCCGTCACCGTTGCATATGTTTCAGCTGAGATTTTTTTTGAAATTTTTATGTACTGATCAAAGTGATCTAACAAAGTGCGCATGAGCGCTTCTGCTTCTGCGTCCTTTAAATCTTCTTCTGCCAATTCTTTAATATCGACGGACGTATAGTCCTCAAGCTCCACATATGATTCGATCTGCGCTCGATTTAAGCCTTCTACGAGTACACGAATCGTTCCATTCGGCAGCTTCAGCATTTGTTTGATTTTTGTGTAGGTGCCGACTTTGAAAATTTCCTCTTCACCTGGTTCATCTATTGAAATTTCCCGCTGTGTTGCTAGAAAAATCATATGATCGTTCATCATCGCCTGTTCTAATGCTTGAACAGACTTCTCGCGTCCAACATCCAAATGCAAGACCATTGTTGGATAAACAAGCAAGCCTCGCAATGGGAGGAGCGGAACATTCTTTTTGATTTCATCTGCCATGTTGATTGACACCTCCGTCACTAGTATGAATCATTATAATATACCTGTTTCAGTCTTGTACAATGTAAAAGACTTGAGAAATGATGATCTTACCGTAGTATACCCTTTCTTTTTATCTTGAAAAAGAAAAAAAGATCTATTTCACTAAAAAATCCCCATATGTGATGGGGATTAAACAGATTTTCTTTTCATTTCCTCTTCTAGTCCATCTTTCTTCTCGTCTGGCGGGTTGACCAAACACTGATCCAGCACCTCTTGGAAGTGCTTCACAGGCACAATGGTGACGCCTTCAATCTCTTTTAAGATCGACTGCTGGTTGTCATAAGGAATAATCACGGTTGTGGCACCAGCTTGTTTCGCCGCTTTAATCTTCGGTATCACACCGCCAATCGGCTTCACCTGACCCTGCAATCCGATTTCACCTGTCATTGCTGTCAGATGATCAATCGGGATTTGATGAATGGCAGAGAAAATCGCCGCCGCCATGGCAATCCCAGCAGACGGTCCATCAATCGGGGCACCGCCTGGGAAATTAATATGGATGTCATATTCATTTGTCCGTATGCCTAAGTTTCTCAGCACTGTTAATACGTTTTCAACAGACCCTTTGGCCATACTTTTTCGTCTAATGGATTTAGACTGACTGCCAATGCTTTCTTCTTCAGCAATGCCTGTAATGTTGATACTGCCTTTTTCAAGCGCCTTACATATATTCACTTCAATCTCAAGCAAGGCACCGCTGTTTGGTCCGTAGACAGCCAGACCATTCACTACCCCGACTTTTGGCTTTTCCGGTACTTTTTGTTCATATCTTGGTGTCAGCTGACTTGAATGAATGACCCACTCGACATCTTCGATCGTGATGTCTTTTCGGTTTTCCGTGACGGCCATTCCAGCGGCGATCTGCACCATATTGACTGCTTCACGGCCATTTTTCACATAAGAGGTTAACAGGTTCAACCCTTCATCACTTAATTCCTTTTGGATTTTTTGGACAGCCTTAGCAGCAACAATTTTCAGTTCATGCTGGTCAAGATCCTTAAAGAAAATTTCCAAACACCTTGAGCGAATGGCTGGTGGAATTTCTTCAGGTGTTCTTGTCGTAGCACCAATCAACCGGAAATCAGCCGGAAGCCCATTCTGAAAAATATCGTGGATGTGTTTCGGAATTTGGGTGTTTTCCTCACTGTAGTAGGCACTGTCTAAAAATACTTTCCGATCTTCAAGGACTTTCAGCATTTTGTTCATTTGGATCGGATGCAGTTCACCAATTTCATCAATAAACAGAACCCCGCCATGAGCATGCGTAACGGCTCCTTGTTTTGGCTGCGGAATGCCTGCCTGTCCCATCGCTCCCGCCCCTTGGTAAATCGGGTCATGCACGGAACCAATGAGTGGGTCTGCGATGCCCCGTTCATCGAATCTTGCGGTTGTGGCATCGAGCTCCACAAATACCGCATCTTTCTTAAACGGTGAATCAGCATGACGCTTCGCTTCTTCCATGACAAGACGGGCAGCTGCTGTTTTTCCAACTCCCGGTGGGCCGTAGACAATGACATGCTGAGGATTTGGTCCGCAAAGCGCTGCTTTTAGAGCACGAATACCGTCTTCCTGCCCTACAATATCTTGAAATCCCTTTGGCCGGACTCTCTCTGATAAAGGCTCACTCAGCTTGATTGAGCGCATCTTTCTGAGTGCTTCCATTTCTTTCTTTGATTCTTTGTCTATCGTCACCTTTTGTGTGCGCTGATTTCGCAGTAAGTTCCAAAAGTACAGCCCGATGACGATACCAAAGAACAGCTGTATAAATAATACGATTCCTGTCCAGCTCAATCGGTGCTCCCTCCTTCATCTATCGTATGTATTGGTTTCTGTCTGCTAGTATTTCCTAGAGCTGGACGGAATAAACACGTCTTCCACGATAAATAAAAAACTCCTGAATCAAAATGATTCAGGAGTGAGACTTCTCTTTATGCAGATGTTTTTGTATCTTTGTTGACGACTGTGCCATCTTTTAACACAAGACGCGGCGGCTCACCATCAGCAACCGTTGCACCAGTGATGACACATTTTTCAATATCATCACGAGATGGAAGGTCAAACATCACATCAAGCATGATGCCTTCAATGATCGAGCGAAGACCACGAGCTCCTGTTTTACGCTCAATTGCTTTTTTCGCAATTTCGCTAAGAGCATCTTCTTCAAATTCAAGCTCTACATCGTCAAGCTCAAGCATTTTTGTATATTGCTTAACGAGCGCATTTTTAGGCTTCGTCAAGATTTCTACAAGTGCTTTTTCATCTAACGGCTCTAGGCTTGCAATAACCGGTAGACGACCGATGAATTCTGGAATTAAACCGAAGCGAAGCAAGTCTTCTGGCAGTACTTTTGATAGAAGAACTTCTTTTTCAAGATCTTCGACTTTATTTTCCGCACCGAATCCAATTACTTTTTGACCTAAGCGGCGTTTGATGATTTGCTCAATGCCGTCAAAAGCTCCACCACAAATAAAGAGGATATTTGTTGTATCGATTTGAATGAATTCTTGATGAGGATGCTTACGTCCACCTTGAGGCGGTACACTAGCAACTGTTCCTTCAAGAATTTTCAAAAGGGCTTGCTGGACACCTTCCCCAGATACATCTCGAGTGATAGAAGGGTTTTCTGATTTTCTTGCTACTTTATCGATCTCATCGATGTAGATAATGCCTTTTTCCGCTTTTTCTACATCATAATCCGCTGCCTGGATCAGCTTTAGTAAAATATTCTCTACGTCTTCACCAACATAACCTGCTTCTGTTAATGATGTTGCATCTGCGATCGCAAATGGAACATTTAAAATACGAGCAAGTGTTTGAGCAAGTAATGTTTTACCGCTTCCTGTTGGTCCAATCATAGAAATATTACTTTTCGAAAGCTCAACATCATCAATCTTGCTGTTGGAATTGATCCGTTTGTAATGGTTATAAACCGCTACAGCTAAGGATTTTTTCGCATTGTCTTGTCCGATGACATATTCATCAAGAATCTCCCGAATTTCATGAGGCTTCGGAACATCCTTGAATTCAACTTCTTCCTCTGTGCCGAGCTCTTCTTCAACTATTTCCGTGCAAAGCTCGATACATTCATCACATATATATACGCCAGGTCCTGCGACCAGTTTACGCACTTGATCTTGCGTTTTTCCGCAAAACGAGCATTTTAATTGACCTTTTTCCTCGTTGAATTTAAACATTCTTTCACCCCTTATTCTTCTTCACTTGCCTGTAGCTAACAGTCAGCTACCTTTCTGGGTCCAGTATGTATGCATTTTACCATACTTTCCTAAAAGACGGTAACGATGTGTTTCTAACACTGCACATTGAGATATGTATGACAGAAAGATGCGACTTACACTATCGTTTCCAAAAGAAGCGATGATAAGTCAAAAATTGTACAAAACAAGGCACGAGTCACTCGCGCCCTGTTTTATTATTATGCACCATATTAACGGTTTTCTACAAGAAAATCAATTGCTTTACGAACTTTTAGATCTTCTTTCATTGCTTCAGTAGATCCGATCGCTTGTTTGATATTTTCAATTGGCATGTTGTATGCTTCAGCCATTTTTGAAAGTTCTTCTTCCACTTCTTCGTCAGACACTTGTAAGTTTTCTGCAGCAGCAATTGCTTCAAGTGTTAGGTTAGATTTTACGCGTTTAGCAGCATCTTCTTTCATTTGCTCTTTAAGCGCATCTTCATCTTGTCCAGAGAATTGGAAGTAAAGCTCAAGGTTCATACCTTGCATTTGAAGACGTTGTTCGAATTCTTTCATCATGCGGTCTAGCTCTGTGTCAACCATCGCTTGTGGGATGTCAACTTCCGCATTTTCAGAAGCTTTCGCAACTAGCTCTTCACGAAGTTTTCCTTCTGCTTCGTTTTCTTTTGCTTCTTCAAGACGTTTCTTCGTTTTTTCAGTTAACTCAGCAAGTGTTTCTACTTCTTCATCAACATCTTTAGCGAACTCATCGTCAAGTGCTGGAAGTTCTTTTGCTTTGATTTCATGAATTTTCACTTTGAATACAGCTGGTTTACCTGCAAGGTCTTCAGCATGGTATTCTTCTGGGAATGTAACTTCTACGTCTTTTTCAGCGCCAGCTTCAAGACCAACTAATTGCTCTTCGAACCCAGGGATGAATGAACCAGAACCTACTTCAAGAGAGTAGTTCTCAGCTTTTCCGCCTTCGAATGCTTCTCCATCAACGAATCCTTCGAAATCAAGAACAACTGTATCGCCGTTTTCGATTGCGCCTTCTTCTTTGACAACAAGCTCAGCTTGACGGTTTTGCATGCCTTTAAGCTCTTCTTGTACATCTTCATCAGTAACAGCTGTGTCGTCTTTTTCTACGTTAAGACCTTTGTAGTCACCAAGTTTCACTTCAGGCTTCACTGTTACTTTTGCAGTGAAGATTAAGCTTTCGCCTTTTTCGATTTTCTCAACATCGATTTCAGGGCGGTCAACTGGTTCGATACCAGCTTCGTCGATTGCTTTTGGATATTCAACTGGAAGAAGAATATCTAATGCATCTTGATAAAGAGATTCTACACCAAAACGCTGCTCGAAAAGACCACGTGGTACTTTCCCTTTACGGAATCCAGGGATTGATACTTGCTTAACCACTTTCTTAAATGCATCATCAAGTGCTTTGTTAAATGTTTCAGCGTCAACTTCTACAGTTAGAACGCCTTCGTTACCTTCTTGTTTTTCCCATTTTACTGACATGTGTGTTTCCCTCCAAAAATCTATTCAGATTGTGCGTTGCTCCATTCTAAAGCATCATAAAGACTTCGTCCAATCAAAAACCACGCACTCCGCTAAGAAGCTTGCATTATGTATACAACATTTGACTTGATTATACATATCGTCTTTCAACCGTTGGAATCTGACAACTGCACTATATATGCACAAATACAACCATTATATTATAACATAACAAGTCCGTCTTTCAACTAAATCGACAAATTACAAATAAGAAATTTCTTCAATATCTTTCAGCATTGTGCAAGCTTCTCTCAGCTCTCGTTCGTTAAATTCATACAATAGATGCAATTCTTCGAGTTCAATCTCGATCCCATGCATTTCATAGCCGACTTTATGAAGTGCCGCTGCCCAAAGACTCGGATCTGTGTACTTAGGAAGAAATGGATACAGCACAAATAAGTGCCGGCGCCATAGCTCTTCCACGCCTTGGTAAAGGGTTGGGTTCTCATTGCCGAGCGTGTCATCGAGCATACGAAGGACTTGCTGAAGAAGCGGCATCTGCTCTGGCTTTACAGCCTCAGAAGGAATAAGTGTTAAAGAATCACCGAATTTTGTCACATGAACCGGCTTTGCCACATCATGATCTGCCAGAAGCTGCAGGATCATTGATTTGACCAAAGGGTTCCCATCGGGATTTTGTAAGATTGTATTTAATAGACCCATGTGCGGTGTGATATTCCGGTCTTTCAATGAATGGATGAACTGGACCTGTTCTTCCGGCCGCTTCAGCATGTCATCTATATTGACCTCACTTCCAGCTTCCTCATCTTCATCTAAAATCTCTTCAGGTGATTCAATCATTTTTCTGCTAAATTCGAGCAGCTTGTAAAAATGCTCCGCGCTTTCTGCCGGAAGATGGTTTTCCTCGAGCACAGCCTCAATCGTCTGTTTGACTTCTTCATATTCTTTCAGCTGAATTAAGATCGTCATATACACTTGGAGCACAGTGAAATAGTGGCCATATCCTTCATGCAGCATTTTTTCACAAACACGCTTTGCATCCTGCAGCTCACCCAGCTCCAGAAAACAAATTGCCATTCCGAGGTGAATATCGGATTCTTCATCGTCATCATACGATTTTGCTTCTGAAAACAAGTGAAGCGCCTCTTGATACTGTTTATCTTTTAATGCTGCCATTCCTTTTTCAATCAGTCTTTCTTTCAGACCAGGAAACAAAATGACATTATCTTTCTTCTTGTCATGCTTCATGCTTACGTTCCTTTCGGGCGCATATTTTTTATCAGTTTACCAACGAAGATTAGTAAACACAAGTAACGAGAGGTTTTCATGCAAAAAGAAGCCGTCACACCTCGGGCGGACAGCTTCTCGTTGCTTAAGCGCGCAGCCAGTTGCTACGCTTTTCTTCAAATGCTTGAATGTCATCTTCTAGTAGTAATGTTAATGAAATCTCATCATAACCATTTAGGAGCATTTCTCTCCAGTGAGGGTCGACTTGAAAAGGGGTGATATTCCCTTCGTGATCTTCTATTTGCTGTTTTTCAAGATCAACCGTCATCTCATACCCTTTGTTCTCATATGACGCTGCGAAGGTTTTCCACACATCATAATCAAGGCGAATCGGAAGCATCCCATTTTTAAAGCAGTTTTGATGAAATATATCTGCGAATGATGGTGCGATGACAATTTTAAAACCATAATCATCAAGCGCCCAAGGAGCATGTTCCCTAGATGATCCGCAGCCAAAGTTTTCTC
Source organism: Bacillus sp. AM 13(2015) (assembly GCF_001518755.1). Lineage (NCBI taxonomy): Bacteria > Bacillati > Bacillota > Bacilli > Caryophanales > Bacillaceae > Bacillus > Bacillus sp. AM 13(2015). The sequence continues at coordinate 25,668 of NZ_LKCP01000054.1, forward strand.
CTGCGATCAAAATCGATGCTCCTTCATAGATCGGTTGATTCAGTTCGAAATCGGGATTTGGGCTGCCATCGGCTAAATAACGCCAGTCGAAAAAGGCAAAGCGGCCATATCCTGTTCGTTCGATTCTTTTTAAAAATTGCTTCGGAATAATTTGATCTGTATCTACATTGATACGGTTAAGCACAGCGGCTTTCCCTTTATGAGTGACTAAAGGCTCCATCTATGACAACTCCTTACACGACTGTTTTCTCTTGATTAAACTTCCTGACATCGACAAATCGGCCATGTATCGCAGCCATTGCAGCCATTGCCGGGCTGACAAGATGCGTTCTCGCACCCTTCCCTTGACGCCCTTCAAAGTTACGGTTTGATGTGGACGCGCAGCGTTCGCCCTCCGGTACCACATCGTTATTCATACTAAGGCACATACTGCAGCCTGATTCTCTCCATTCAAATCCTGCTTCAAGGAAGATTTCATGAAGACCTTCTTTTTCTGCTTGCAATTTGACACTTTGAGAGCCAGGCACCACAATCGCTCTGACATGATCTGCTACTTTTTGTCCTTCAATCATAGAAGCGGCTTGGCGTAAATCAGTCATTCTTGAGTTCGTACATGAGCCGATAAAGACATGCTCAATCGTAATATCTTCTATACGCTGATGCGGATGGACTCCCATGTATTCGTAAGCACGAATCGCTTCTTTTTGATCATCTTCTTGTGCAAAGTCCTCAGGTCCTGGAATTGATGCATCCACAGGCAGTACCATTCCTGGGTTAATTCCCCACGTAACCATTGGTGAAATCTTATTTCCATCTAACACAATGGTTTTATCGTAGGTTGCACCTGGATCTGTTCTAAGTTCTTCCCATTCTTTAATAGCTGCTTCGAAATCTTCGCCCTGCGGTGCATATTTGCGGCCGCGGCAATATTCGAAGGTGACTTCATCAGGTGCAATCAATCCTGCTCTCGCGCCTGCTTCAATCGACATATTACAAACAGTCATCCGCTCATCCATTGTCATGTTTCTGAATACTTCCCCAGTGTATTCAATGACATAACCTGAACCGAACTTCACGCCGTGTGCACCAATGACGGCTAAAATGACATCTTTGGCGGTTACCCCTTTTTGAAGCTTTCCGTCTACTCTAATTTCTAGCGTTTTCGGACGCTGCTGCCAAAGTGTTTGTGTAGAAAGTACATGTTCAACCTCACTTGTACCGATCCCAAAGGCAAGTGCGCCAAACGCGCCGTGAGTTGATGTATGACTATCTCCACAAACGATTGTTTTCCCCGGAAGTGTCAATCCAAGCTCCGGTCCAACGACATGGACGATTCCCTGGTCAACACTGTGGAGATCAGCAAGACGAACGCCAAATTCCGCACAGTTGCGCTCTAAGGCACTCACTTGCTTTTTAGCAATCTCATCTTTAATCACAAATCGATTCACAGTTGGGATGTTGTGATCCATCGTCGCAAACGTGTTTTGAGGTCTTCTCACCTTGCGCCCTTTTTGTCTTAATCCTTCAAATGCTTGAGGTGATGTCACTTCATGCACCAAGTGCAGATCAATATATAAAAGGTCTGGTTTCCCCTCGCCGCTTTTGACTATATGCTGATCCCATATTTTTTCGATGATTGTTCGAGGCATAACCCTTTTCCTCCCTCTATCTAATTCCACAAGATTCTATTTATACAATGGTTTGCACGCGCTGCTTGAGTGCGTCTACAACCGCATTAGTGATTTCTTCAGTCGTTTGATATGTTCCCTCTTTTGCTGCTAAATCTTTTGTTCGTTTGCCAGAGGCAAGAACAGCTTCCACAGCTTCTTCTATTGCAGCCGCTTCTTCTTCTAATGCAAAGGATGTTCTAAGCAAGCTTGCTGCTGATAAAATGGTTGCCAGAGGGTTTGCAACGTTTTGCCCCGCAATATCGGGTGCTGAACCATGAATTGGCTCATATAAATGAAGGCCTGTGCTTGATAAACTAGCAGATGGCAGCATACCGAGTGATCCAGTAATCATCGAAGCTTCGTCACTTAAAATGTCACCGAACATATTCTCAGTCACAATGACATCAAATTGAGCGGGCTTGTAAATCAGCTGCATGGCTGCATTGTCGACGAGCATATGCTCAAATTCAACTTCTGGATATTGAGAAGCAATTTCCTCTACTGCTTCACGCCATAGTTTACTAGAAGCAAGAACATTCGCTTTATCCACAGACGTCACTTTTTTCCGTCTCGTTAAGGCCATATCGAACGCTTCTTTTAATACGCGGACAATTTCTTCCTTTGTATAAAGGAGCGTATCAACGGCAGCTTCTTTTCCTTCATCATCTGTATAGCGTTCGCTTGGTTCACCAAAATAGAGGCCGCCTGTTAATTCACGAACGATGACGAAATCGACTCCGTTAATGTGATCCTGTTTTAATGGAGATGCCTCGCTTAAGCTACCGAACACCTTTACAGGGCGGATGTTAGCAAATAAGTCCAGCTGTTTACGAATGGCGAGCAAGCCTTTTTCCGGACGAAGCTCTGGCGGGTTTTGATCCCACTTTGGTCCGCCGACTGCTCCTAATAAAATCGCATCAGCGCTTTTGCATACATCTACTGTTTCCTTTGGAAGCGGGTTGTTTTTTTCATCTATTGCGATACCGCCAATGAGCGCAGTTTCAAATTCGAATTCGTGCCTAAATTGAGCCGCTGTCTCTTGAAGGACAGCGACTGCAGATGTCACGACTTCCGGTCCGATTCCATCGCCGGGCAAAAGTGCAATTTTCTTTTTCATGAGAACCTTCCTCCTTTCCTATGAGATCGCGTGATGTTTCTCAATTTCAATCAGATTTGATTTGAAGATTAAATGTCTGTTCACTGCATTGACGTAAGCTTTCGCCGATGCTTCAAGCACATCTTGCGCTACACCACGTCCTGCTGTTTCTTTTCCTTCTATTGAAACAGTGACATATACTTCTGCTAGTGCATCTCTGCCTTTTCCATTTGATTGAATGCGGTAGTCCAGCAAATGAATTCTTTCTTCCATACAGCGCTCAAGCGTGTTGTACACAGCTTCTACACTGCCTGCACCTGTAGCTGCTTCTTGAATGACTGCCTGTGTTTCTTGGTTTTTCAGAGAAACTGTTGCTGTTGGCATTTGTTCTGTTCCATAATGCACTTGCAGACTTTCAAATTCGTAGCCAATTTTTCGATCTGCTACTTTTTCTTCTAATATAATAGAGATCAAATCATCATCTGTAATTTCTTTCTTCTTCTCTGTCAAGTTCTTGAAAGTCTCAAAGAATTTATTGATTTCATCTTCCGTTAGTTTAAAGCCTAGTGTTTTCATGCGGTCTTTAAACGCGTGTCTTCCGGAGTGTTTTCCAAGGACAAGCACATCTGTTGTCACACCGACAAGCTCTGGAGAAATAATTTCATAGGTTGTTTTTTCTTTGAGGAAACCATCTTGGTGAATACCTGATTCATGTGCAAAAGCGTTGTTTCCAACGACTGCTTTATTACGCGGCACAATCATTCCTGAGTATTTGCTCACTACATCACTTGTACGCTTAATTTCATTCAATTGAATCGTTGATTCGACCTGGTAAAAGTCTTTTCGAATATGAAGAGCTACTGCAATTTCTTCTAAAGCGGCATTTCCAGCGCGCTCACCAATTCCGTTGACAGCCGTTTCGATTTGATCTGCTCCATTTTCAATGGCAGCAAGTGAGTTTGCCACAGCCATTCCTAGATCATCGTGACAGTGAGCGGACAAGTTAACGCGGTCGATATTCGGAACGTGTTCCTTCATATATTTAAAGATATTCCCGTACTCTTTTGGCGCTAGGTATCCAACTGTATCTGGCAAGTTAATGACACTCGCCCCAGCGTCAATGACCTTTTCTACAATTTCTGCCAAGAAAGCAAGATCTGTACGGCACGCATCTTCTGCTGACCATTGGACAACTGGAAAACGTTCTTTCGCATATTTCACCATTGCGACAGCCTGTTCTACGACTTCTTCACGTGTTTTCTTTAGTTTATACTTCAGGTGAATGTCAGAAGTAGCAATAAAGACATGAAGCCTTGGCTCCACTCCATCTTTTAATGCTTCCCATGCAGCATCAATGTCACCTTTCACACATCGTGCAAGACCAGCAACAGAACAGTTTTTAATCGTTCTTGCAATTTCCTGTACGCCTAAGAAATCCCCTCGGGATGAAGCGGGAAAACCCGCTTCAATGATATTAACCCCAAGGCGCTCAAGCTGCTTTGCAATGATTAGCTTTTCTTGTGCATTTAAGTTCACTCCTGGTGATTGCTCTCCATCTCGAAGTGTTGTGTCAAAAAAATTAATTTTCCGCACCGACGCTCACCGCTTCCTTTTTCTTTCCTTGTTTAACGAAAGGCATCATTTCACGAAGCTTTCTACCAACGATTTCAATTTGGTGCTCATTTTCATTTGCATTGATTGCATTGAAACGTGGACGATTCACTTGGTTTTCAACGATCCATTCTTTTGCAAAAGTTCCGTTTTGGATATCAGTCAAAACAGCTTTCATCGATTCTTTTACTTTTGCATCTACAACGCGTGGTCCTGATACGAAGTCACCCCATTGTGCTGTATCAGAGATTGAATATCTCATGCCTTCTAATCCTTCTTCATACATAAGGTCAACGATTAATTTAAGTTCATGTAGACACTCGAAATATGCAAGCTCTGGCTGATAACCAGCTTCTGTTAACGTTTCGAATCCTGCTTTTACTAGTGAAGTAAGACCTCCACAAAGAACTGCCTGCTCACCGAAAAGATCCGTTTCTGTTTCTTCTTTAAATGTTGTTTCAAGAACGCCCGCTCTTGCTCCGCCGATCGCTTTCGCATAAGCAAGTGCTTTGTCTTTCGCTTGACCAGATACATCTTGATAGATAGCAAATAGGGCAGGTACACCAGCGCCTTGCTCATATGTTCTTCTCACAAGATGTCCTGGACCTTTTGGAGCTACAAGATACACATCTACGTCACTTGGAGGAACAATTTGATGGAAGTGAACGTTAAATCCGTGTGCGAATACAAGTGAGTTTCCAGCTTCTAATTGATCTTTGATTTCTTCATCATATACTTTCTTTTGCTGCTCATCTGGAAGTAGTACCATGACGACGTCTGCTTGTGCTGCTGCTTCTTTTACTGTGAATACTTGATGGCCGTCTTCTTGTGCTTTTGTATAAGATCCGCCTTTTCTCACGCCGACGATCACATCTACGCCGCTTTCTTTTAAGTTCAATGCATGTGCATGACCTTGTGAACCGTAACCAATGATTGCTACCTTTTGACCATTTAATACGTTTTCTTGAATATCACCGTTATAATATACTTTTACCATTTGACTCTCTCCTTTTGTTTAGACAATTGAAATTGTTTTATTTGTTTGCGGCTTTTGCTGATTATCTCTCGCAAAGGCCGTGGTGCCAGTTCTGGCGACTTCTTTAATGCCGTATGGCTTAAGTAATTCAATGAGTGCTTCAATTTTTGAAGACTCACCTGTCACCTGAATGACGACACTCTCTCTGCTCACATCTACAATAGAAGCTCTAAAAGGTTCAATGACCCCCGTGATCTCCATTCTAGATGCTGGTGCAGATACGACTTTTATCAAAGCCAGCTCTCGCTGAACGATTGATTGGTTTGTAATGTCTGTTACTTTCAGAACATCGATTTGTTTGTTCAGCTGTTTTGTCAGCTGTTCGATGTCTTTCTCTTGGTCTACATGGACGACGAACGTGATGCGTGATACATCTTGAATCTCAGAATGGCCGACCGTAATGCTTTCAATGTTGTAATGTCTTTTGGTAAAGAGGCCTGTGATTCTGTTCAGTACGCCTGATCGATTTAATACAGTCAACACAATAATTCTTTTCAAGGTTTCACCCCCACCATCTCATGAAGTCCTTTCCCCGGTGCTACCATCGGGAATACTTTTTCATCTCTCGCTACATTGACATCGATGAAAACAGGCTCTCTAGAGGTTAAGGCTTCTTCGAGTTTTTCTTTCGCCTCTTCGTCTGATGAGATTCTGATTCCTTTAATGCCATAAGCTTCAGATAATTTTACGAAGTCTGGCTGCTCTGAAAATTTAGAATGTGAGTAGCGTTCTTCGTAGAAAATTTCTTGCCATTGTCTTACCATTCCAAGGCTGTGATTATTGAGTACAATCACTTTGACTGGAAGGTTCAGCTCACGGATAACGGCAAGTTCTTGCAGGGTCATTTGGAAACCTCCGTCTCCTAAAATTGCTACAACGGTTGCCTCTTGATCAGCTAGCTGAGCGCCAATGGCTGCTGGTAATCCGAAGCCCATTGTGCCAAGTCCTCCAGATGTGACCCACTTATCTGCATTTTCAAATGGATAGAACTGTGCCGCCCACATTTGATGCTGTCCGACATCAGTTGCGACAATGGCTTCACCTTTTGTGAATTGATGAATGTATTCAATCAGCTTTTGAGGTTTAAAACCTTCAGCTTCGTTTTCAACGTACCAGAGTGGATATTCTTCCTTCCACTGATCTAATTGATTTTTCCATTCGTCTGATTCCCCTTGCTTCCCGTCTTGCTTGATCAGTTCTTCAAGAACGAGCTTACTGTCTCCAACAACCGGGATATGGGTATGAATGTTCTTACCAATTTCCGCTGGGTCGATGTCAATATGAGCGACCTTCGCATGTTTCGCAAAATGATTGAGGTTGCCTGTTACCCTGTCATCAAATCTTGCTCCGATTGAAATGAGCAGGTCACATTGATGAAGAGCCATGTTTGCTGCATATGTGCCATGCATACCAGCCATCCCTAGGAAAAGAGGATGCTTTGCCGGAAATCCGCCAAGTCCAAGCAATGTATGAGCGACTGGGATTTGCTGCTGCTCTACATACTGTCTTAATTCTTCAGATGCTTTGCCATGAAGAACGCCAGCTCCTGCTAGAATAACTGGTTTCTTCGCTCTGCTGACAGCTTCTACCAATTTGCGAATTTGCAAATAGTTCGGCTCTACTTTTGGCTGATAACCAGGTAAATCAATTGGCTGGTCATATTCAAACGTTCCTTCAATGCCTGCGACATCTTTTGGAATATCGATCAATACTGGACCAGGTCTGCCTGTTGTTGCAATATGGAATGCCTCTTTAATGACACCCGGTAATTCCTCTGGATTTCTTACCTGGTAGCTGTGCTTTGTAATTGGCATTGTGATGCCGAGTACATCTGCTTCTTGGAAAGCATCCGATCCAATGACTGACGTTGCCACCTGCCCTGTGAATACAACTAGGGGAAGCGAATCAATCATCGCATCTGCAATTCCTGTCACAAGGTTTGTCGCTCCAGGCCCTGATGTTGCAATGACAACACCTGGTTTACCAGATACTCTTGCGTATCCTTCTGCTGCGTGAATCGCTCCCTGCTCATGTCTTGGCAGGACATGAAATAAACCAGAATCGTAAATTTTATCGTAGATTGGTAAAACTGCTCCGCCTGGATAGCCGAAAATGACTTCTACTTTTTCTCTTTTGAGTGCTTCAATTAACATGAGTGCACCGTTCATCGTTTGTGGCGCTTTTGATTTTTCCGTCTCCATTTGTACATTTGTCCCCATTTGATTTCCTCCTCTTTGTCTTGCTTCAGTCAAGTCCTTTCACCCTTTTCCATTCAAGATAGAGATATGAGACCATATAAAAAAGCCTTCTCACCCCACAATGACACTACTTTTCACTAGGTCAAAGGGGCGAAAAAGCTTTGTTTTTCGCGGTACCACCCTTGTTCACGGCAAACCCTGCTGCCGTCTCATGGACATCTTTCGTCCATTTTGGTAACGAGTGAGCAATGTCACTCGGCCTGCCCTACTATCATTTCAAGCAGACACTCAGAGGTGAGTTCACTTTAGAAAGTAACACCGGTTTCCAGCTAGCACCGGCTCTCTGTAGATACTGACTCTAAAGCTACTAGTCCTCTTCAACGTTTATCGATATCTATTTAACTTGCATGAATGTTTTCATCTGTAAAAACAACTTTTTCTCCTTCTTCAACTACTCGCTTGCGGAATTGTTCAAGAAGTTTGTTTGTGTGGAACCCAGGTTTCCCTTCACCGATTGTACGGCCGTCAACTTTTACAACGGCGATGACTTCGGCTGCGGTTCCTGTTAGAAATACTTCTTCTGCAGTATACACATCATGTCTTGTGAAAGGTTCTTCTTTCACTTCGTAGCCTAAGTCTTCTGCAATTTCCATGATGGCATTTCTTGTGATGCCTTCAAGTGCGCCGATATAACCTGGCGGTGTATAAAGCTTGCCTTTTTTATAAATAAACACGTTGTCTGCAGAACCTTCCGCCACGTACCCTTGATCGTTCAGCATCAGCGCTTCACTCACACCGGCCATATGGGCTTCGATTCGGACAAGAATGTTATTCAAATAGTTTAATGATTTCACTTTTGGGCTAAGAACATCTGGACGATTTCGTCTTGTTGGAACCGTCACAATGTCAATACCCGTTTCATATAGGTGCTTTGGAAAAATGGCCAGCGGCTCTACAATGATCACTGTGTTGGCTCTCCCGCAGTTGTTAGGATCTAATCCAAGATCACCCGCTCCTCTTGAGACGACAAGGCGGATATAGGCATCCTTTAGGCCGTTCCTTTCAACTGTATGAATCATTTTTTCCGTGAGTTCCTCAAGTGAATATGGAATGTTCAGCATAATGGATCTGGCGGAATCATACAGGCGGTCTAAATGTTCTTTCATTCGAAAGATATTTCCGTTATACACGCGAATCCCTTCGAAAACACCGTCGCCATATAAAAAGCCATGATCGTAAACTGAAATTTTCGCATCCTCTTTTTTCACGAGTTCATCGTTTAAAAAGATCCACTGTTCCTTTTGGTCTTCCATTTTCAGTGAGCACCCTCTCTTTCAAACAAAAAGTAGTTGAATTTTCAGACACTTTATTTTGAAGTGTCAATCGCTTGCACTGCGTGTTTGTTTAGCTTTTGTTGAACCCATCTTACGCCGCTTTCCATACAGTGTCAACAGCATTTTTAAAATTATTAGACAATTTAGACTAATCAAAATTAAATGTATACGCTTACACCTTTGCTAGACAAGGAATGAAAAAACTTAAAATTTTTTGTATTTTTTCTTCAATTTATTTACTTTACATGAACGCTTTTCTTTTGAGAAAACTTTTGTGATATTTTTTCACATAATTTTTGATGAATATTGTGAGATTTCAATGACTTTGTTTTTACTTTTGGCATGCCTTTCTAAAGCGTTTTCCTATGAATTTATGATAGAATGAGAGCATCTAATAGAAGGAGGGCAATACATGGCTAACATCAGAGGTTATATCGGTACGTATACAAAGGGAGAAAGTAAAGGCGTTTATACGTTTACATTAAATACGGACAAGCAGCAGATTGAGCAAGTAGAAGTCGCTGCTGAGCTTGAAAATCCTACATATTTAACCGTGTCAGAGGATCAAAAGTTTGTTTATGCTGTTGTGAAAAAAGGATCACAGGGCGGCCTTGCTGCGTATCAAATTGATTCAACAACAGGCAGACTTCACTTCATCAACCAAGAGCTTGCCGATGGAGCTTCTCCTTGTCACGTCAGCGTGGACAGTCAAACGAAAACGGCGTATACAGCAAACTATCATAAAGGGACAGCAGAAATGTATGAGATCGATGCTGAAAATGGCTCAGTGATCCGCACGCTCTCACAGGCGCAGCATGAAGGAACTGGCCCTAACGAAGATCGTCAGGAAAAGCCGCACACCCACTTTATGGGTCTCACGCCAGATGAACAATTTGCTGTGGCTGTTGACCTTGGAACAGATGGAATTTATACGTATAAGAAAGAAGACGGAAAACTTCAGCTTGCTCATACATTTGAAACAAAGCCAGGCAGCGGACCTCGTCATATCACATTCCACCCAACGAAACCTGTGGCATATGTCATGACAGAGCTAAGCTCAGAGGTCATTGTGCTTCGTTACTTTGAAGATGGTCATTTTGAAGAGAATCAAACAATCGCGACCATTCCAAGCGATTTTACAGAGAACAATCAAGGCAGTGCCATTCATGTCTCTTCAGACGGCCAATTTGTTTATGCAGGAAATCGCGGTCATGACAGCATTGCGATTTTTAAAGCAGACGATGACGGCCAATTAAGCCTAGTCGAGATTGCTTCTTCTGAAGGAAACTGGCCTAGAGATTTTGTGCTTGATCCAACAGAAGAATTCCTCGTCGGTTCAAACCAAGAATCTAGCAATCTCGTGTTATACAAACGCGACAAAGAAACGGGACGACTCACTGTTTTACAATCAGACATCACTGTCCCTCACCCAGTTTGCGTGAAATTTTTAGGATAAAAGAAAAAAGCCTCCAATAACGGAGGCTTCAGATTGTTGACAAAGGGCTAAAATGAAAATCATTTTAGCCCTTTTTCTTCTTTTAAGCGTGATAGAAAACCTTTGCAGTCTCGGAAGGACGAGCACCGGAGCGGAGCGAATTGAAACATTCGTGAGCACTGGAGCGCAGACCTGACAAAGAATGCGAGGGTTTGTCTACACGCTAAAGCCTCCAATAACGGAGGCTTTTCTTTATGCAGACGGCATACCGCCATCCTCAAGCTTTTGATCAATCAAAGACGTATCGGTTTTTTCGCCGAACCATTTTGACAGCCTGTCTTTTGCTTTCCCTTTCACATCATCATCAATGTACATCGCTACTTGAAGCAGAGCAAATGTAATGGCTCCTAAATCATCTGTATAGCCGACACCAATCAATGTATCAGGAATGAGGTCAAGTGGAAGGATAAAGTAGCCGAGTGCTCCAATAATCAAGGTCTTTGCTTTGACCGGCACTTCGGGTTTTTGCAATGTATAGTAAAGTAATAGCACAGCATAGACAAGAGAGACACCAGCTTTTTGTGCCGTCTTTTTTAGCTTTTCCCAAAAGGCATGATCATTAAAATGCTTCTTCGAACGCTTTAATAGTTCTTTTTTCTCAGAACGATTCATCATATCGCCTCCATCTACAGCATAGCCCTTTTCCCTCAGTTATACACGATATCCGCTGATTCGACAAACAAAAAGCAGCAGAAAGCTGCTGCATTCTACTGCTCTTTGTAAAACTTTTCAATTGCTTTATCGATGTACACCCATCCTTTATAAGACACATGAATCGTATCTTTAAAGAAATATGGATCATACTCATGCTTAGTCAAATCTGCGACTTCATACCCATTATCTCGAATTTGACGATTGATTTTTTCATAATAACCTGTACGGCCTTCTTTCGGAAAACCAGTGTAATCATACCACTTTCCGTTGACAGGAATCGTTACAAACAAAGGCTTTGCCCCTGCCTGTTTTAAAATATCCAGCATGATTTGAAAATCTTTATATTCTGGTGATTCGGCATAAGAATGACCTTCACGGGAATCCTTCATCTTCTTCATGATCGGTTTCAGTTTGCGGTCAAACAGTTTTTGATTAATATAAAACGGGTTGTCCCCTGCTCTTTCCGCACCAAAAATGCTCGCTTCTTTTTCAAGCTCAGCCCATGTTTTTCCTTTAACTGAAGGAGATGGTTGAAGCTTGCGCTCATGCCCCGATCCAATCGTATAGTACATGTCTTTCTTTTGAAGCATGCCATAATACATTTTCGCAATAGGAGAAATCGCGCCATAAGCGAACTTGTTTCCAGATAGCTCTGCTTTAAAAAGCTCTGTAATCACCATGTCGTTTTTGACTGCTTTAAACTTCATGATTCTTTTAATCAGCTCTTTTTTCACAGTTGGATCAATTTCTTTATTATAGGCGAGATTCAGCGCTTGAAGTGCTGAATAGTTAGGTGCAAAGTGATTCTCGTCAGATCCCCATTTCACAAACCACTGCGGGGACACGATAAATACAAGCTTCTTCCCTTTTAATTCATCCATATGCGCTGCAAAGTTCATCGCATGAATTAATGATTGCGATCCACCTTTTCCAATAAGATAAGGTGTAAACCCTTGAGGATTCTCATGAAAGAAATTCGAAGGGTGATATGGATCAAAACGTGATAGTTCAGAAGATCCATAGATCGGCAAATAAGTTGGATCTTTTAGCATTTCATCTTGTAAATAAAGCCCTTGAAACATCCCTGGATCTAATTCTGTGGCTGACTTTTGTAATTTGTCTTTTGGGATCAGGTGTGAGAGCCATGCATTTGGTACAAGAAGAACACCAATGAATAGAACAGCCGCTAAAATAAGCGGCCCAAAAAAACGCTTTTTCATTACTTCATCTCTGCCAGCTGCTCAGCAATATGATTCGGCGTATCCCACACATCACGATCGAATTCTGTAATCGGAACAGTGATTCCGAGTTGACTTTCAATTGCCATAAGCAGTTCTACTGTACCAAATGAATCAAGAAGACCTTCTTCAAAAATCGCAATCTCTGGATTTTCTTTCACAACGTCATCCTGACAAACCTCTGCAATAATACCGTATACTTGATTTTTAAATTCCATAATTTTCTACTCCCTTAATGATTAATGATGAAATGGTTTTCCTGAAAAAATATAAAATCCGAAACAAATCACATGGAATGTAATAATGATTGACACAACCATTGTGACCTTATTATCCGGCCACCACTTGTGCTTTTTATTCCATTTCTCAAATAAATTGTAACCGGACATGACAACTGCATGATATAGTCCGTAAATAATATATTGAAGGGCAAGACCATGCCAAGCACCCATCAATAGAAAGAGGACAAAGTACCCGATATTTGATACAGCCATACGGTTCTTGATCCACTTCTTTTTGGTCATAAAGAACACAAATCTCATAAACACGTAGTCTCTGAACCAGAAGGACAGGGACATGTGCCAGCGATTCCAGAAGTCTTTAATATTGCGGCTGATAAACGGTTTATTAAAGTTCTCTGGCGATTTAATGCCCATAATATAACTCACACCTACAGCAAATGCTGTATATCCAGCAAAGTCAAAGAACAAATACATGCTGTAAGCATACATATACGTTAACTGCTGAACAAAGTGACTGCTGCTAATGTGATGAATATTCATCAGAATATACGTGTGAATCAGATAACCAATAATGAACTTATATAAGAAGCCAATGAAAATTTTATGAATACCGGAATACAGAAGATCACTGTATGCTTCCTTTTCAGGCGGTGTATCCATATCTTTTTCAAATCGGCGGTAACGGTCAATCGGACCTGATGAAATCGTCGGGAAAAAGACAATGAAATAGACCAAACGATGAATCGGAATTTTCTTCTTAATCAAGCCGTCTCTTGTCTCGATAATTAACTGAACACCTTTAAATGTTAAGTACGAGATCCCCAAAAAGCTCAGCCAGTTAATTGGCGGCGGCTGGTGCGGGTGATGAGTTAAAAAGAACGGTAATACCTTTGACAGCACAAGCGGCAAAATTGATGCCACCACTGCTGCATAGAAAACGGATGCCTGATTCGCCTTTAACCGGTATGCAAGGTACAGGCGAATGATTAAGACTTGCCACACCGTGAACAAGAAGAGCAGCAGTGCGCCATGTGCATCCTTTGAGAAAATAAGCGCGAGTGCCACAACCGTTGCAAACATGTTGTAGCCCTGCATTCTTTTGCCGCGAAGACCAAGAATGATTGTCGGCAAAAGAAGAATACCAATTAGAATGAAGAAAAAGAATGAACTAAACGGAATCATAGAAGAACCTCTTTCGCAATTCTCTTACGGTCAACCTTCCCGTTTGGTGTCATGTACAGCTGCTCCAGATAGACAAACTTTCTTGGAATCATGTACGCTGGCAGTGAATCCGCCATTTCTTTCTTAATCGCACTTGTCAGCTGATACTCTTTTTCAAATGAATGAGCTGCTGGAACAATCGCTGCAATCAAGTACTCGACATGACCGTTTGGCTGGAATGGCACAATCACACAAGCATTGACATAGGTTGTCTCGCTTACATGATATTCAATTTCTTCAAGCTCCATCCGATATCCATGAAGCTTAATTTGATAGTCAAGACGACCATGGCACGTAATTAATCCATCCTGCGCCACACCTGCGTCACCTGTGCGGTAAGCAGGGCGTCCTTCGTATTCAAAGAACACTTTATCCGTTAAGGCTTGTTCACCTAAGTAGCCTCTCGTAACGCTTGGCCCCACGATGACAATTTCGCCTTTTTCACCATCAGCAAGTGTCTTGCCTTCTTCATTTAAAATGACGATATCTGTATCAGGTTTGGCATAGCCGACTGGTAAAGAATCGTGCTGATCAAGAATCTCCTGCGTGACTTCAATCGATGTGATCGCAACAGTTGCTTCAGTTGGACCATACGTATTAAAGACCTGCGCCTTTGGAAAACGCTCCAGAAGTGCACTTGCTACAGCTACAGGAAGCGCCTCACCGCAGAACAAGAAAACTTTCAGCTCTGGTAAAAGCTCTCCTGTAAAGGAAGGGTCCATTAAGCACATTTGTACAAAGGATGGTGTTGATGTCCACACTTCAACGTCAGATTGACCAAGTGCTGCAAACATATCCTTTGGCTTGTTGACAAGATCTTTTACTAAACAGTAAAGCGTGCCGCCTGATTGAAGCGCTGGATAGAGATCCATCACTGATAAGTCAAAAGAAAATGGTGCTTGATTTAAGAATGTGCGTCCCTCACCAATTGGGAAATCCTGGCACATCCACTCTGTAAAGCTTTCTAAATTATTGGCGGTTACCTGAACGCCTTTCGGTTTTCCGGTACTGCCAGACGTATAAATAATGTAGAAAACATCATCTTGTTGAACCCACTGCGTGGATGGCGGTGCTTCTTTTTCAAGTGCTAAAAGCGATGCCGCACTCTTCACTTCAATGTGCTCTTCTACATCTAATACATTCTGCTCATTTGCACATATCAATAGACTGGCTTTTGAGCTTTCAATGATTGAGACGATGCGCTCGACAGGTATCGAGATGTCTACCGGAATATAAGGTCTGCCTGATTTTACACTGCCTAAGAAAGAAATCAGCATCTCTGGCTCCATATGACCGTATACAATGACAGGTTCACTGCCAGCTGCGACTGCATCGATCGCACCAGCCATTTGGTCTGATAAATGCCAAAGCTCACCATATGTGATCGACGCCTGTTGAGAAACAAATGCTGGCTGTGTTGGTTTCGTTTGCTGGTATTCATGAATCGTGTGTAATAGTTTCATAGTTTAATCTCCAATTAAAAATCGTTGTAAATGAATGATCCCGTATTTGCTGTGTGGAATCCGTAAATAAAGAACAATAATAGCAAAATAAGTAAGTAAAAGCTTGTATATCCTATCCATTTTACAGACTTATTTTCTGATAGCTTTTTGAATAGCATATTGATAACCTCTTTTCTTTTGACACTTATAGAGACGCATGGATCATCAAAAGAGTTTCATATCAAACCATAAAATTTTTAAGAATTGCTAAAAAAATGTCGAACCTTGGAATGTCTCTTTTGAGCAAAGCTGTCTTATTGTAACAAAGATTTAATACATTTGAAATAAAATCCGAGCTTAAATTTGCCTTAAAATTGCTGAAAGCTGTCGAACTAACGCAAAAGCCACCTAGGCGACTAGATGGCTTTGATTTCAATTACTTCTTATATTTATTGACTTCGAACATGAGAATGTTTTTAAACACTACATAATCCTTTTTACTTTCAAATGGACCTTTGTTATTGTCATGCTCGTCAATTTCATAAAAACCTGGACCTTCTCCTGCATCACGCTTTTTGTACCATGATAGGAAAGCGTTGACTTCTTTCATGGAGAGGTCATACTCTTTTTGCAAGCCATTGACCATTGTGATGATGAG
This sequence comes from Bacillus sp. AM 13(2015), assembly GCF_001518755.1. Classification (NCBI taxonomy): domain Bacteria; kingdom Bacillati; phylum Bacillota; class Bacilli; order Caryophanales; family Bacillaceae; genus Bacillus; species Bacillus sp. AM 13(2015). Next base: position 41,563 of record NZ_LKCP01000054.1, read on the forward strand.
TAGTGCATCGCCGTCTTCATTTGTTGCATCGTCTTTAGGCGGTGTTGTTGGTTCTGGGTCTTTGTCTCCTGGATTAGTTTTTGGTGGTGTTGCTGGATCCGGGTCTTTCTCACCTGAAGGAGCTGTAGTATCACTGTTCTTAAGACTTTTTAGTGAAATAGATAAATTAGATTTGAAATTGTCCCTAGCGTGGGTAGGGGTATCATTACTTTGCGGAATACCTCCAATTACGTAAAGTGTATCATCAACAATGGCAGATACGTGCCCCATTCGATAAGGAGCTGAAGAATTAGGGATAGTTCTTGATGTCTTAGTTTTTTTATCATAGAGAGTGACTTTGGGAACTCCACCTGTTCTTATAATTAAATCTTCAAAGTTCAATGCATCATAATAACTCCCAATTCCCCCCAGTCCTAAACTTGTCCACTGATCTATTGATGGATCGTATTCAAACGTTGCTTGTCCAGATAAAACATAGAGTTTATTTTTTATAACTACAGAATCTCCAGCTGGAGCGTCATTTTCGAATTTTTTCTTCTTTGTCCATTCTTTTGTTTTTATATCGTAACTATACGTGTTACTGTCCACCAAATGCTTTAAGGTACTTCTATAACCCAAAATATAGATTTTATTATCTATAACACCTGCATATAAATCATATGGAGCTATCTTAAATTCAAATGGGAGATCTTCTACACCCTCCCATGTATCTGTTTTGATATTATAAACTTCTACACTATTTGTAAGTCCTTGTTCTGTTCTACCACCCATTACATATATATGATCACCTACAATAACACTGGCAGCACCCATACGGCCTGTTTTCATACTAGCTTTTTCTGACCACTTATCTTGCTTAGTATCGTATACATAAGTAGTATTAGTAAATTGCTTGCTCGGACCTGTTCCACCAATTACGTAAATTTTCCCCTCATACACTTCACTTACAGCACCTACTCTTGCATCCGGCAATTCTGCTCGTTTTTCCCATTCAAGCGTTTCTGCTTTTTCTGCTTTAATAGATTGTAATGGATAACTTAATGCAGAAAATAATAAAATGAAAATAAAAAGCCATTTTTTCAAGATAACCACACTCCTTCTATTTGTTTACATAACAAATATCGGATAGTTATTTATTTTTTTCATGTTTTTGTTACTTATATATATATTTATTACTTATTTACTTACTGTTTCCCCAATGCACCTATAAATTTTTAAAATCAAACTTTCACATTTGAATTATTTCATATTTATATTAATTAATTGCTGGCATTACTCATATTTTTCTATTTCCCCATTAAAAAATCCATGATGATTCATGGGTTTCTTCTCAGTCCATTATTAGAAAATCCGTCACAAGGCAAGCTGGTTCCCCGTTTTTATCTTGCCCCCAAAAGCTTGGGTACATCCCGTCACCGAAACCTGTCGTAAACATGGCAATGTCCACCTTGTCATGAAACGGGTGACGAGCCAGCCCCATGTGTGCTTGTAGTTTTGTTCAAGCGCTTCTGCAAATTCCTCATAAAGATAAAAATCATTGTCCTCTTTATATCGTTTATCCTCATAAGCTTGAAGATATAGTGCTGCCTCCGCATCAATGAAACAGCCCATTCCCGCATTTACACCGTAGCCGAAGAACTCGTCTTCTTTCAATTGTTTGATATCCTGTCCTGATCTTGTGGCAAGCTCCCATTCTATTGGTTGCTCGTTTGTAAACTTGATCATTGCATAGACGACGCGTTCGTCACCACTTTCTAATCGCTTTACTAAAAGTAGAATAGGATATTTTCCTAGAGTAACTTTCCTTGTAAACGATTGGTCCCTTCTGAAACAAAAGGATCACAGGCAGCGATATGACCGCTCGTGATCTCTATATGACCGATCTGTTTGGCGAATAATTGATTACCTTCTGAGTGGTTTGTTGTCTCTCCATTTTCATATAGTAGGTTTGTTGGATTGATATTTTACAAGTGATCATTCCTTTCAGCACTTTTCAAAGGCATGTTTGGAACATAGATCCCAATTGTGAAATTGATAATTTTAAAAACAGGTCTATTAAGATCAACTTCATTTTTTACTATTATATAAATAAAATTATTCTTTGGGAACAATAGTAATGTTTAAGTTAGAATCAAATCATGGAGCTTTTTAGTTATTTATGTTATGAAAGCTTACTAATTTTATGATTTTTCATAGATTCTTTAAGTTTTCATTAAGTGTGAATTTTTATTTTTAGAGGATAAATGTAACTATCTAGCGAAATATAGCCATAAGGAGGGGTAAAGTTGACTGCAGTTTTATCATATGTAAATAAAGAATTTTCAATTATTCTATCTGATAACAGAATAAACTTCGGGCGCTACCAAGAACATGGTTTTGAAGATGGTCATGTTAAACTTGTTAACTTGAGAAATATGGGATGGGCGAGTGGAGCAGGTCTGTCCGATTATCTATTTAAACTAAAAGAAACATTAGCATCACATGAAATTAAAGATACAAATAATATTGAAATTTTATTTAAAAGTGTACTAGATGCATGTAAATCTGAAAATCCAATATTTGAAGAAGATATAGATGCCAGCGTAGTAGTCGCTTCTTGGATAGGTGCTAATGAAACGAGTATTTTCCTTAGAGTTGGATTTCTCTCAAACAAACATTTTGGAACAAATCTCACAATTTTAGAAAATGGATCAATAAATATTGTATATCCAGGAGATTTCCTTGAATCTCCCAATAGGATTAAATTCACAGAAAAAAAATATGATTTAAATATTGGTGAGAAAGATTTTTGGGGTAGTTTAAGGATAATGCTTAATATTTTTAAAGATATTTCACTTAGCTCAAAACAAGTAAGTAGAACTTGTGATATAGGAGTGCACCTCATACAAGAAGATGGGATTTATAAGTTTAAAATTAGTGGAGAGATAGAAACATTATTGAGCGAACTCGATACAGGAAGCATTCAAGATCGAATTGAAATTATTAGTTCTATAAATAAAAATTAATTAAATACATCTTTTTACTGCTTTGTTTTATTAAATTTACTTGAACACATCACTTGATTTTAAAAGACTATTTCAAAGCCGGGAAATAAGCAATCAAAAAAACGTCCAAATATTAGGTTAGACGTTTTTTTTGTAATCATTCATTAATTAATTACGTCCCAGGAGAGATTCGAACTCCCGACCGACGGCTTAGAAGGCCGTTGCTCTATCCTGCTGAGCTACTGGGACATGTTGTTATGTAATATGCTGTGGTGTATTACCTCAGCGACAAGATTTATTATATTACTATTGTTCTTTAAAGTCAACGGTTTTTCGAAAGTTTTTTCATAAGGGGCAAATGCTGCACCCTTATGAAATACCTTCCAATGTGACAGTGTTTTCGAGATCTTGTATGACCTGACCTTCGTCCGTGAAAAACTGTACGTTTGCTTCGCTTCCATCTAGTGTCAGTATAGCATAGCTGCGCTCTTTTCGCACTCTTGGCAAGTGTACGCTGCCAGGGTTAATGAGGAGTTTTCCTCTTAGCAGTTCACTGCCTGGAATGTGCGAGTGACCAAAGCAGATAATGTCTGCGCCTAGCTCTTCTGCACGGTAGTAGACTTGAAGTAAGGATTGTTTGATGCCATGCAGATGTCCGTGAGTGAGAAATAGTTTTCCGCCTCCATCAAGTGGGAGCAGGAGCTCTTCTTCAAAATCGCCCATAAAGTCACAATTTCCTTTGACGACTTTGTATCCTTCGAGTGCTGGGTGGTTCGTTTCGAGTTCTGAATCTCCGCAGTGGATCATCATGTCGACTTCAGCCTCATGCCGTTTGGCAATGGTTTGAAGTTCGTCTGTGAGTCCATGACTGTCACTAATAATGAGTATCTTCATGGCTTCATTCCCCCTTATTCATTTGCGTCTAGCAGTGATGAAAGCTTTTGAAGCGCGACCGCTCGATGGCTGATCTTGTTTTTCTCCTCTGGTGATAACTCGGCCATCGTCTGGTCTTTGTCTTTGACTATGAAAATTGGGTCGTATCCGAAGCCATTTTCGCCGATTGGTTTTTCTGCGATGAAGCCTTCTACTGATCCTTCTACCGTTTTTGTTTCTTTTCCCGGTATACTGACAGCAAGGGCACATCTGAATCTGGCTGTGCGGTCTTCTTTTTCAATGCCTTGAAGTTCGCTCAGCACTTTTTCCACATTCTCCGCATCATCTTTATGCTCACCTGCGTATCTCGCTGAATACACGCCAGGTTTCCCGCCTAGATAATCAATCGACAGACCGGAATCGTCTGCAATGACCATTTCACCTGCTTTGGCTTGAATAGCCTCCGCTTTGATGATGGCATTTTCTTCGAAGGTTTGTCCTGTTTCTTCAATCTCTTCAGTAAAGCCGATGTCTGCTAGTGTTTTGACCGTGAATCCTTTTGGCTCAAGAATGGCTTTGAATTCTTTCGCTTTGCCCGCATTGTGCGTTGCAATGATGGCTGTTTTCATCCTGATCAAACCCTTCTCTTTATTCGATGACTTCTCCTGTTACTGCTTTTTGCATTTCGATTAATTCTTTGATGCCCTTTTCGGCTAAATCAAGCAGTCCGTTTAGCTGTTCTCTTGAGAATGTCGCTTCTTCACCTGTTCCTTGAAGTTCAACAAAGCGTCCAGCGCCTGTCATGATGACATTCATATCTACTTCAGCAGAAGAATCTTCTTCATAGTTTAAATCTAACAGAAGACCTTGCTGAGAATCAATTCCGACGGATATCGCCGCTAAATAATCAGTAATCGGGTTTTCTTTGATGACTCCTTCAGCTCGCAGCTTTTGAATCGCGAGTGTCATGGCAACAAAAGCACCTGTGATGGACGCTGTGCGTGTGCCGCCGTCTGCTTGAATGACATCACAATCAATCCAAATCGTGCGTTCGCCAAGCTTTTCTAAGTCAACGACTGCGCGGAGTGCTCGTCCAATTAAACGCTGGATCTCCATCGTACGTCCTGTGACTTTTCCTTTAGATGATTCTCTTATCGTTCTTTGTGCAGTTGCTCTTGGTAGCATGCTATATTCTGCTGTAATCCAGCCTTTTCCTTCTCCTCTTAAAAAAGGAGGTACGCGGTCTTCGATCGATGCGTTACAAATCACCTTCGTATTTCCCGCTGAGATTAAGACAGAGCCTTCTGGGTGCGTGATGTAGCCTGCCTCTATTTCAATTTTTCTCAATTCGTCATATTGTCTTTCATCTAATCTCATGTTTTACCTCCGTTACGATATACATTCCGCGCGTATGCCAGCGGGGTTCTCCTACTAACTTTGACAACCTCGGCTTGTTCTAACCGCTCGGAATAAAAAAGAGGCAGCGAATATGCATGCCTCTTTTTCTCCATTATATCAATGTGTGACGTTAAAAACTACCTGTATTCACTTGTTCTGGTCGTGAAACCGGCTTTGTGAGCTCTGCTCCTTTTTCGTTCACAAGCTCAGCCTTGCCGTTGACCTTAACAGATACGCTTTTGACGTCCGGCAGCTCGGTTAATGTGAGCACAATGCTATTAAGAACTTTTTGTGAAATCACCTTTTTCTTTTCATCTGCACTGCCAAAAATAGATTCGTTGAAATCAAGTGTCACATGTCCATCTTTTACTTTTGGTACATCATTCAGCTTCACATCTTGATCAAAGTCTGTAAGCAAATGGCTTTTTTTGCTTGGTCCAGAGACGAGCTCATCAATTGCTGCTGTAATCGGATCATCCTCGTCTTTTGGTGCTCTTGTGGTGACCGGAACGTAGTAGGTCTGTTCATCAGATTCAGCTAAATAGTAGACAGTAACAGGCTTTGTTGAAGTCATATCAGCGGCAGCCTCGTGCTGGATATTAATCCCGTCTTCTCTGCTTAAATCATCTGAGATGGGTGTACCGTTCACAGGCATTTCTTTTAGTTCATGTCCATTCATCTTCAATTTGACTTTGGCTATGGAATCAAACTGTGTTAACGTCCAAGTAACAGATTGCAGGATTCGCTGTTCGTCTTCTTTTTTATAGTTTTTAAATTCATTTGAAAAATCCACAATCGCCGTTCCATCTTTAATATCGACAGATACGCTCGTGTCCGCAGGCAACACTGCTCTGAATCCATTCGGCATTAAGTTAGAAATAGGTCCCCCGTCCACGAGATATTCAAGGGTTTGTTTGGCACTTCCTTCATTTTTCGGCAGCGGAATGGATTGAGATACGACATACCCGTTTTTATCAATTAAATATAATTCTCTCATCACCGTATCTGCCTGCTTCTCTTCTTTTCCTTCTTTGGCTGTTTGTTTATCTTCTTTATTTTCTTTCACATATGTGACGTTTTGTGGTGGATCAATCTCTGTTTTCGCTTGGTCTGTTTGAAACAATCCGCATCCTGACAAAAGCATGGCTGACGCGATACACGTAACAGCTGCTGTAGATCCTTTTTTCAGCATACTTCACCCTCCTCTAGTAGTTTGTACTACTATGTATACGAGCTCCCCCCGAGGATTAGACCCTTTTCATAAAAAAATAACCCACTTCAAATAGAAGCGGGTTATTGCTGGTAGATATGTTCAAGTGACACGGTTTCGACCTTCCCTGGCAGGTAGCCAAACCAGTCACGAGCGATGTTTTGAAAATTTTGCTGCTGCCCTGTTGTGTAAAATGTATGGACAGGTGCTTCTTTAGAGGTATTTAACAGCCCTTTATATGAAAGAATCGTACTTGCTTCTCTCGCTGTCTCATCCCCTGATGAAATGATGCTGACATCACTGCCCATAAAGCGCTGAATCGGTTCTTTTAAAATTGGATAGTGTGTGCAGCCAAGAATAAGTGTATCAATTCCTGTTTCTTTCATCGGTTCAAGGGAATCTTTCACGACTGCCTCTGCTGTCTGATCTAAAAACGTACCGCTTTCCACAAATGGGACAAGGAGCGGACACGCCAGACTTTGAACTGTTAGACCTGCTTTTAGTGACAGCAGTGCTTCTTTGTATGCCTCGCTTTTGATCGTATTGACTGTGCCAATAACGCCAATATGCTGGTTGTTTGTCACCTTGATCGCTGTGCGGGCGCCGGGCTGAATGACACCAATGACCGGAATATCAAGCGTTGCTTTGATTTCGTCCAGTGCGATCGCTGTTGCTGTGTTGCACGCAATGACGAGCATTTTAATATGGTGGTGTTTTAATAAGTAGTGCGCCATTTCCCAAGTATATTGAAGAACTTCTTCTTCTTTACGAGGGCCATATGGACATCGTTTTGTATCGCCTACATAAATGATGTTTTCTTTTGGCAGTTGTCTCATGATTTCCTTTGCAACGGTTAAACCGCCGACGCCGGAATCAATGACGCCGATTGGTTGATCCAACAAAATCGCCTCATTTTCTTTTCATTTGCTGCTGTAGTTTCGTTAAGGATTGGTTGAAAACGATGGCTTCTTCTTCTGAGAAAGCCCCTAGAAGTTCACTGACGTATTCTTGGCGTTTAGCAATCACTTCTTGAATGATCCTCTCGCCTTCAGGCAATAAATGAATGCGAACCACGCGGCGGTCAGATGGATCTTTCACCCGTTCGACAAGTTCACTTTTTTCCATTCTATCAATTAAATCAGTGGTTGTGCTGCAAGCCAAATACATCTTTTGTGACAGCTCACCTATTGTCATATCTCCGAATTCATAGAGCCACTGAAGCCCGATGAATTGTGGAGGTGTAATTGTATATTGATTCAGGATTTCTCTGCCTTTTTGCTTAATAATTGCAGCAATGTGGCGCAATGATTTTTCAATCTCTGCAACATGGCCAGACTCATTCGTTTCCATTTTATTGATACCTCACTATAGCATCTCACTTTGATTAAAACGTACATGTCTATTTTCCTCGTTTTTCAAAGAAAATGCAAGAAGAGACTCATGGAAACCATATAGAAATAACCGGTTCCTTCCCGATATGGAAGGAAAACCGGCTGACTTTAGAGCTCTAGCTCACCCATACGCAGAAGCTCGACTACGGCCTGTGAACGGCCTTTGACTCCTAGCTTTTGCATGGCATTTGCTAAGCGTACCTTTTGCAAATCTTTATCCGTGCTGTCATTTGAATCTGTAATAGATGTTTATTTTCCCATTTGGATCAATTACGATACGATCGATCAGCTTTTCAAACACATGTTTTAAATCTTTTTCTCTATCTTCAAGTTCTTGAATGACTGCTTTCATTTCGATGATTGAATTCTTCTCATTTTGTACATGTTGCAACGAAAATAAACTCTGTTCAAGATTTGTTATTTTGGCCTGATGTCGTTCCGTTTAGTTT
>NZ_LKCP01000055.1:0-26002 GCF_001518755.1 Bacillus sp. AM 13(2015)
GCCTTCCTATCCAACGTTTACTAGAAAAGAAAGCCGTTATTATTTTTATCTTTGCCTCGTAAAACGTTATAATAGACAGTGAGCCTTTTTTTCGTAAACGGAAAAGGCGTAATGATATATGCAAAATGGAATGACATAGATGCTAAAAATGCAGGAGGAAATCACAATGGAAAAAAAGATTCTTGTCGTAGATGATGAAAAACCGATTGCTGATATATTGGAATTTAATTTAAGGAAAGAGGGCTATGAGGTCCATTGTGCATATGATGGAAACGAAGCCCTTGAAATGGTAGAAGAAATTAAGCCGGACATTATTCTGCTCGACATTATGCTGCCGAATAAAGATGGTGTTGAAGTATGCCGTGAAGTGAGAAAGAAATACGACATGCCCATTATCATGCTGACAGCAAAAGACTCTGAAATTGATAAAGTCATCGGCCTTGAGCTTGGCGCAGATGATTATGTGACAAAGCCTTTCAGCACGCGTGAGCTGCTTGCCCGCGTGAAAGCGAATTTGAGAAGACAAACCGCTGCTCCGCAGACGGAGGAAGAATCTGAATCAAATGATATTGAGGTTGGATCACTCGTCATTTATCCAGATGCGTATGTGGTGTCTAAGCGTGAGGAAACGATTGAATTGACGCACCGTGAGTTCGAATTGCTTCATTACTTAGCGAAACATATCGGACAAGTCATGACACGTGAGCACTTGCTGCAAACCGTATGGGGCTACGATTACTTCGGAGATGTCCGTACAGTAGATGTTACAGTCCGCCGTCTTCGTGAAAAGATTGAAGACAACCCTAGCCATCCGAGCTGGATCGTGACAAGACGAGGCGTCGGCTACTATTTAAGAAACCCAGAGCAGGACTAAGATTCTTATGAGTAAAGTAGGTTTTTTTCGCTCGATTCACTTCAAATTGACCTTGATTTACGTGCTGCTGATCATCGTCGCCATGCAGATCATTGGCGTGTACTTTGTGAAGCAGCTAGAGCAGTCCTTAATTAATTCATATGATAATTCCTTGAATCAGCGAATCTACTCGTTATCGTATTACCTAGAACAAGATTCATCGAAAAGCAAGGCAGAATTAAAAGAGGATGCTCAAAAGATATTGAACGATTTTAACAACAAAGATGAGTCTAATGAAATCTCTGAAGTCAGCTATATTGACGAAAGCAGAGAGGTCATTGCCTCTGTCAATAATGGCAGCCAAGAGATTGCCGGCAAGAAAATCACTGATCAAATCATTAGCCGTATTTTCGCGGTTGGCAAAGACTATGAAAAAAAATTCTATGACCCTGAATCAAATAAAAGGGTGCGTATTTCTGCGACAGCCGTAAAAAATGAGAACCAAGAGACCGTTGGTGTGATTTATGTTGTGTCTTCAATGGAAAGTGTGTTTAACCAAATGCGAACCATTAACACCATTTTGGCAACAGGGACACTGATTGCACTTGGGACGACTGCTCTACTTGGTATTTTCATCTTCAGAACGATCACTCATCCTATTTCAGATATGAGAAAGCAAGCGATCGAGCTTGCCAAAGGAAACTTCTCCAGGAAGGTCCGGAAGTATGGGCATGATGAGATTGGCCAGCTTGCGACAACCTTTAACCATCTGACGAGAGAGCTGGAGGAAGCTCAGCTGATGACGGAGGGTGAGCGGAAAAAGCTTTCTTCTGTTATTGCCTATATGACGGACGGCGTCATCGCAACGAATCAAAACGGTGCAATTATTCTATTAAACAGCCCCGCATTAGAGCTGTTGAATGTTTCACGTGAAACAGCATTAGAGATGCCGATTACGTCTTTACTTGGATTAGAGGAAACTCATACATTTGAAGATTTAGTCGAAAATCAAGACTCCATGCTGATCGAAATTGAACGAGAAGACCAGCTGTCTGTATTGCGTGTTAATTTCTCCGTTATTCAGAAAGAGCATGGGAAAATTGATGGCTTAATTGCGGTCATTTATGATGTCACTGAGCAGGAGAAAATTGATGCTGAGCGCCGTGAATTCGTCGCGAACGTATCGCATGAGCTGCGCACACCGCTGACGACGATGCGAAGCTACCTTGAGGCGCTGGCTGAAGGTGCGATTGGTGATAAAGAGCTTGCGCCAAGATTCCTTAGTGTCACACAAAATGAAACTGAGCGCATGATCCGGCTTGTCAATGACCTGCTGCAGCTGTCTAAGTTCGACAGCAAGGATTATCAATTCAACCGTGAGTGGACGAACTTTATCAGGTTTATCTCGCTCGTCATTGATCGTTTTGAAATGACGAAGGAGCAGCATGTCGATTTTATCCGCAACCTGCCGCAGCGTGAAGTATATGTAGAAATCGATCAAGATAAAATTACACAGGTGCTCGATAATATCATTTCCAATGCCATGAAATACTCACCAGAGGGTGGACACATCACGTTTACCGTCGATTTGGATGAGGAGAAAGGCCTTGTGTTATTCAGCGTGAAAGATGAAGGCATCGGTATTCCGAAGAAGGATATGGATAAAATCTTTGAACGTTTTTATCGAGTGGATAAAGCAAGAACAAGGAAGCTGGGCGGAACCGGCCTAGGTCTTGCGATTGCAAAAGAAATGGTTCAGGCTCATGGCGGAGATATTTGGGCTGACAGCATTGAAGGAAAAGGGACAACGGTGACCTTTACCCTTCCGTACAATGAAGAACAAGAGGATGATTGGGATGAAGCGTGAGACCTTTAAAACCATAATATTGACAATCCTAATTGCGATCAGTCTTGTATTTACGTGGAATATCTGGATGTTCCAGCCCGTCATGCAGGATCAGGCAGATACCGGCACAAAGGTCGTGGAAACGAAGAAGATTTCAAGCGACGAGCCTAGAAGTCTCATTGATGTCGTGAAGCCGCGCGAGATGTTTATCCATTCAAATGGGGAGCATTTTAAAGTAGATCAAAAGGAACTCTTTCAAAACTTTTGGAATGATGTGAGCCTTTGGGATGTCAAAGAGATTAATGATGTGTCGGATCAATATTCCGAGCAGAAATTTAAGAATTTCTTCTATGGACGCGAAGGGCAAGGAAAGACATTGGATCTTGTGTTCAATGATCCGATTCCGATTGATATTTTCCAAGCGCTTTTTAAATGGCCGAACAAGTCCATTGAATACAACTCGTTTGATCGGATGATCGTGCCGTTCGCTCAGCAGGATAAGGCCAATAAGAAAGTGTACTTGGTCTCATACAGCAAGGAAACGGTGCTTGAGCTGACAATTGAGTCCGCCAACTACCGTAATCTGATGGACAGTATCGCTGCCGCTCAAAACGAGATGCCGCGCTATGATCTTTATACATTCTCTACGAATTCTAAACGAGATTTCCTTCTTCCGAGAAAGCAAAAGCAGCTTGAAGCGAAAATGTTCTTTATCGAAACGATTAAGACAAACAAGTTCAAAGACGCTTTGTTTACGGATCCGAGCCTTGTCGGTGAGGAATCTAATTTAAACCGGACGGTGTACACAGATGGCACAAGCCGCCTTGAAGCCAATCAAAAAGACCACCGCATTCAATATCAGCATCGCAATATCAATTCCAGCACTGTTTTCCAAACGGGGGATTTGATCAAGCGAAGCATGAAATATTTCAATGATACGGGAAGCTTTACTGATGACTACCAATACTTTGGCATCAACAGCAACCAGCAGCTGTCCTTTAATATGTTTATGGACGGTCTGCCGATTGTGAACAGTACAAAGCATCCATTTGGGATGACTTCCCTTGAAGTCCAATGGGCGAATGATGACATTTTGAATTACAAGCGTCCAAATTATATTCTTGGCAATAAAGCGAGTCAAAGTGAACAGGTCAAGCTGATGAACGGCACAGAGCTGAAGGACTTGATCATCAAGCAGACGAAATATGATGATCTGGAGAAAATTGAACAGATTTTCCCTGCATATCAAGCTGCTTCAACTTCATCAGATCAAGATCAAGCGATGTTTGTTTGGCTGGAGCCTGTATGGTGTATGAAGTATAACGGCAAAACCGTGATTCTATCGAATGATCTTTTGACAGAGGGGAGCGAGAATCATGGAGTGGAATAAGACCAAAACGATCTTTATCCTAGCCTTTCTCGTTCTCGATATCTTTCTAGGTTTTCAATACTTTGAAAAACGGTCAACCGATCATTTTGCGATTATCGAAAAAACGGATACGCTGGAAGAAATGAAGGCAGACGGGATCAAATATGGCAATCTATCAGATGAAGCGAAGATTGGATACCGCATTACAGCTGAAAAGAAACAATATACGAAAAAGGATGTCGACGGATTAGCTGATCAAAAGGCGAAAAGCACATTCCCGAAAACAGACAAAGATGATCCTGTCACGCTGCTTGAAATGACCTTCAACAAACCAGTTGCCTTGCCGAAAAAGGATATCAAAACAGCGGCGACGAACCTTGTGAACCAGCGTTTGCTGGATGGGAAGAATTATAAGCTGTGGAATATAGATGAAGAGACAGGGGAAATCGTCTTTTTTCAAACGTATAAAGGGAAATACATCTTCCAAGAAGGCCTTGATGACACCGAAACCATCGGGAAAATCACCTTAGATCTTAACGATCAAAACGAAGTTGTCTCTTATCAGCAGTCAATGGTGACGTCGATTAATGAAGTGAGAAAAGAAACACTTGTCCCAGCACTTGAAACCGTGAAGGACTTATATACGCAAAATTTGCTGAGCCAAAACACGACCGTGAAAAAGGTAGAGCTTGGTTACTATACGCAATACCCGGGGGCAAGCACGCAAGTCATGGTTCCTGTATGGCGTGTGGAGCTTGAAGGCGTATCAGCAGGTTCAAAGAAAAAGACAGAGGAAGAATATTTGATCAATGCCATCGATGGCTCAACACTTGATCATATAGAGAAAGATGACAAATCTTCAATGGAGTGAGAGAACATGAGCTTGCAGTTCAGTGTACTAGCGAGCGGAAGTACGGGGAACGCTTTTTATTTAGAAACAGACGAGCATGCCTTTTTGGTCGATGCTGGTTTAAGCGGCAAACAGATGGTCGAGCTGCTTGGCCAAATCGACCGCAAGCCTGAAGACTTGGACGGCATTTTTGTGACACACGAGCACTCCGATCATATTAAAGGGCTTGGTGTCATGGCAAGAAAGTACAAGCTTCCTGTCTATGCAAATGCGAAAACATGGAAGGCGATGGAATCTCATATCGGAAAAATCGATACAGAGCAGAAATTCCATTTTGATATGGAGACCATTCAATCCTTTGGCGGTCTTGATGTCGAGTCATTTGGCGTCTCACACGATGCGGCAGAGCCTATGTTTTACGTATTCCATTATGGAGGGCGCAAACTTGCGCTCATGACAGATACCGGCTATGTGAGTGACCGCATGAAAGGCATTATTAAGTCAGCCAATACGTTTGTGTTTGAGAGCAATCATGATGTCGGTATGCTGCAAATGGGCCGATACCCATGGAGCATTAAGCGTAGAATTCTGAGCGATGTCGGACATGTATCAAATGAAGATGCTGCTCTTGCGATGACAGATGTCATTGGAGATGCCACCTCACGCATTTATTTGGCTCACTTGAGTCAAGACAACAACATGAAGGATTTAGCCCGTATGGCGGTCCAGCAGACGCTTGAAATGAAGGGCTTTGTTGTCGGGGACGGCTTTGATTTATTTGATACGGACCCGAAAAAAGCAACCCCGCTTTGCGCCGTATGATTTTTACAATCGTATGATTAAGATAAGAGCTTCTTACCAACACTATATACATCATCTATTCACTGAAAGGAAGGAAACATAGTGGATTATCGCGATGTAGAGTGGAAGCCGAGACGAAGCAGAAAAGGATATTTTCTTTCTGGTTTGATCGGTGTATTGGTAGGAGCTTTTTTAATGGGATTCTTTTTCCCCTATGTATCTGGACAGAGCGGCAGTCCCTTTGGATGGCAGCAAAACGGTGATGGACAAACATCTCAGGGCCCTTTAAAAACTGTGAATGTAAACGTCAATGATGCTGTCACGAAAGTGGTGTCTAATATGTCAGATACGGTAGTCGGCGTCATTAATATTCAAAAGTCGAGCTTTTGGGAGGAAGGCGGAGAAGCAGGCAGCGGGTCAGGTGTGATCTATAAAAAAAAGGGTGACACGTTTTATATTGTCACAAACCATCACGTCATCAAAGGCGCCAACCAGCTTGAAGTGAGCCTTCATGATGGGACAAGAATTGGTGCCAATCTTGTCGGCAGTGATCAGCTCATGGATTTAGCGGTTCTCACTGTCAAAAGTGATAAAATCAAGAAAACGGCAGCCTTCGGTAACTCAGATCATGTGAAGCCGGGTGAGCCAGTCATCGCCATTGGAAATCCATTAGGGCTTGAATTCGCAGGCTCTGTCACACAAGGGGTCATTTCGGGCACGGAGCGAGCGATCCCTGTCGACTCAAATGGAGACGGACAAACGGATTGGAATGCAGAAGTACTGCAAACAGACGCCGCCATCAATCCTGGAAACAGCGGTGGTGCCTTGATCAATATGGACGGAAAAGTGATCGGCATCAACTCAATGAAGATTGCTGAATCAGAGGTAGAAGGAATCGGGCTATCTATTCCAGCGAATTTGGTTATCCCTGTCATAGAGGATTTAGAGCGCTATGGAGAGGTGAAGCGTCCGTATCTTGGCGTCGGCATGAAATCATTAGCGGATATTGCGAGTTACCACTGGCAGGAAACATTGAAGCTGCCATCCAAGGTCACATCTGGGGTTGTTGTCATGAGTGTTGAGCCTTTATCTCCAGCAGGAAAAGCAGGACTAAAAGAGCTGGATGTCGTGACCTCCTTTGATGGCAAAAGTGTACAGAATATCGTAGATCTTCGTAAATACTTATATCAACAGAAGGTCGGCGACAAGGTAAGAATGCAATTTTACCGAAGCGGGAAGAAAAAATCAGCAGAGATTAAACTTTCTCAAACCGACCGATATGGCAGCTAACCAGTTCCAGTAAGGGACTGGGTTTTTTGGCATGACTGACATATGATGAAGAAAAGGGGGTTGTACGATTGGTTACACTACAACGGATGTCACAAACCGATTACGATGTATTGATAAAGAAGGCCATTCAGCGGTACGCGGAAGAAAAGGTACTCGCAGGGACATGGGAAAAGGAAGAATCACTTGCGAACGCAGAAGAACAATTTGACAGACTCCTTCCAGAAGGACTTCAGACAGAGCATCATGAGCTGTGGAATTTCTTAAACGGAGATGAAGCGATTGGCTGGGTTTGGCTTTGCTATGACCCGAATCACCCGCAGCATGAAGGATTTATTTATAACTTTATTTTGTTTGAAGCTTATCGAGGAAAAGGCTTTGCAAAGCAGGCTATTGCTGCATTAGAAGAGGAGGCAAAGTCATTAGGTGTGCAAAAACTCTCGCTCCATGTCTTTGCTCACAATCAAATCGCCCGTTCGCTGTACGAAAAACAGGATTTGAAGAAACTGGGATCTATATGAGTAAACCTTTATAAAAAAGAGCTTTTTGAATTCCTAATACCACTCAAGGACGGATTCGAGAGCCCTCATTGTTCATCGGAACACGTTGTTCGGTTGGGAAAGTATAAAGATCGGAAACGGTATTTTAGGGAAGTGATTCATGATATGATAAGTGTTCTTGAAAAATTTATGGATGAACCTTGGTGGATAATTAATGATAGTATGTCGGAGTTTTTTAATGCAGAATTAAAGAAAGAAGTTCATCCAAATCACATTCTCTACGGAAAAAAGGCTGTCGCAGTTGCAAAAAGGGAAGATAACGATGATATAGTTTATTGGATAAGTGAACTAAAAAAATTCGCATTAGTTCATTTAACGTATTCCGCAGATAACACAAGCCAATATCCAAAAACACAGTTAATTACAATAGTTGAATTAGAGGAACATTGTAAAAATGTATCCGAGTTTTACTAAATATGTGTTAAAGATCAACACTAAACAGAGCCATAAAAAAAGAAGAAGTACCGTGCAGAAAGCGTACGGTACTTTTTTATGAGGACATCATGGTATCCTGAGCCGTGACTCTGTATAAATCGACTTTACACTTCACGAAAGCGCGAATGATCGCTGGAACTTGAGCTTCTGAACGAATTAACAATGAGGTCTCGTCATCACTGATCACAAGATCTGTTCCGACAGTTTGTAGGTACTGCGTGAGAACAGGTTTCACCTCATCATCAATCCATGCATGCTTGAAGGTTGCACGTATGTTTGAGGATGTGATGGTTTTCTCTTGAGGATGAGTATGTGGGGACACTAATTTTCCTTCAGAAATGAATGCAGTTTTGGTACAAATACTATTGGTAAACCTTGGGCGGTCAGCTGTTAAAAAGACGGTTTTTCCTTCATCCTTTAATGCTTCAATGACCCGCTGAATGTGGAAAATCGAATCTGCATCAATATCGGCAAAAGGCTCGTCGAGTAAAATAAATTCCGGCTGATGGGCAATGGCCTGCGCCATTCCAAGCCGCTTTTTCATACCAGGTGTGAAGGCACCGACCTTCTCCTGATGATCATGATGTAAGCCGACAAATTCGAGCAGTTCTTCATAATCACTCGTCTTCTGGCGTGTTCCGGTGATTTTTGATAAATAGGCAATATGCTCAAGAGCCGTAAGACCTTCATATAAATCCGTATATTCAGGCAGAACACCGATATGCTGCCTCACTTTTTTTAGCGAAGGCTTATTCATCACTGTAAACGTACCATAGGTAGGGCGGGAGATTCCGGTAATAATATTGAAAAACGTCGTCTTACCAGATCCCTTTGGTCCAATGAGTCCGAAGATATCACCTTGATTGACATCAAGATTAATATCATCTATTGCGACTTTTGTACGATATTTTTTTGTAAGCCCTTTTGTATGAAGCATCTACACATCCCTCCTTTGAAACAGCAGTGCAGTTCCAATGAGTAAGATAACGGTCAATGCCGTGTTCATTAGGACGTAGGTCAGCGGTTCACTCCAGCGCGCATAATAATAAGGCGTCATATATTGGAACCAATGAATCATTCGTTCTGAAGAAAGAACAGAAATCATACTGACGATTGGGAAAAGAAAGGAAAACAACATGCCGACAAACATTGATTTCTGCGGTGTTGGAAAGAGCATGGACAAAAATAAAGCACATGAGATACCGACACTGATAAAGGTTAAGATTTTTAACGCATCAGAGAACAGAAAACGGTGTGAAATCATCATATTCAGGACATATGTCGTCATAATACAGCTAAGCCAAAACAGCATCAGTCCAAGATATTTCCCGATGATGATGTTCAAACGGGTTGTTTTACTGACGAGAAAACGAATGGTTTTCAAATGAATTTCGCGGCTTAAAATATCATGAGACAACAAAAAAATAAGGAAAAAACCAAATAAAGAAATCACCAGTTCATTCCCAATAGAATAAGGATCCTTTGCCAGTTCCCATTGTTCCTGATGAGCAGCGATAAATGGAAGACTTGAAACAAAAGTAGATAAAATGAAAATAATAACAATTGTTAAAATAGATTTTGTGCTTTTGAAGAGCTGCTTAAACTCATTCATACAGATGGTCCACACACGCTGTACCTCCCTTCACCTTTATTATACCCCTAGAATAGAAAGACACCATATCTTGCTCTTTAACATTTGTTTAAATTTCATAAAAAGAAGACTCTTCCAGCACCAGTTGACTCATTTTTAAAAATGTTCAGAAAAATATCTTGATTTATGAAAAAACATCATGTATGATAGCTTTAATTCAAGATAATTATACAGGCAATGACGAGAGAAAGTACAATCATCAATTTTTCCACAGAGAGCTTCGGCAGCTGAAAAGAAGCAAAAATAATGATTCGAAAAATGGTCTCTGAGCCTCGTGCTGAACATATCTATGATATTAGTAGGTGACGACGAGAGTTGGTACTCGTTATCAAAACCACAGTATATGAGCCAGATTGGAGCTTTGTACTTGTAGAGGCTGTTTAGCGCGAGCAAACAGTAAATAAAGGTGGTACCACGAGACAAATACCTCGTCCTTATGATTCAAAGATAAGGATGGGGTATTTTTTATTGTCCACTTTTTTTCATACAATTGTTCAAATGTTCCACGTGAAACACCACATCCATTTTTTCAAATGAAAGGGAGATTGACATGAGTGAACATGCATTGGTTTTACAATCAGATTTCGGCATTGATGATGGAGCTGTCAGTGCAATGTACGGAGTGGCAAATACGGTCAGCAGCAGGATCCGCATTTTTGATTTAACACACAATATTCCGCAGTATGACATTTGGGAAGCTTCTTATCGCCTGCTTCAAACCGTCACATACTGGCCGGAAGAGACGGTATTCGTTTCCGTCGTTGACCCAGGTGTTGGGTCAGAGAGAAAAAGTCTTGTTGTCAAAACGACAAGCTCACACTATATCATTACCCCAGATAACGGGACACTCACGCACGTCGCGCAGGATATTGGCATTGTGGAAGCCCGTTATTTAGATGAAACCATTAACCGGCTGCCAAAGTCGGGAAAATCACATACATTCCATGGGAGAGATATTTACGCTTATACAGGGGCAAGAATTGCATCAGGTGTCATTTCTTTTGAAGAGGTTGGGCCAAAGGCGAATATTGATGATATTATCCATCTTCCAGTCGTACAGGCATATGCGGAAGAAGATGTGATCACAGGGACGATTGATATTTTAGATGTGAGATTCGGAAACCTGTGGACAAACATTCATCACACGCTATTTGAACAGCTTTCAATTAATTATGGGGATGCAATAGAAGTTACCATTGCCAACGGGCCGAAAAATGTGTATAAAAATATCATGACCTATGGACGATCTTTTGCCGACTTAAAGGTAGGCGAACCACTCGTATATGTCAATTCACTAGACCATTTAGGCGTGGCGATCAATCAAGGGTCATTTGCAAAGGCTTATAACATCGGTACAGGCACAGGCTGGCGCCTTTCGATTCGCAAAGCTCCGCGCATTATATACGAATAAGAGGAGGATACATCATGGCAGGAAAACAACTTTCAACGAAAACTGTCGTTGCTATTGGAATTGGCGCAGCCGTCTTTGTGATTTTAGGACGATTTGTCTCCATTCCAACTGGAATTCCGAATACACAAATTGAAACCTCATACGCATTCCTTGCATTAATGGCCGTGCTATTTGGTCCTGTTGCAGGCGCACTGATTGGTTTTATTGGCCATCTCATTAAAGATGCAACCACATTTGGCCCTTGGTGGAGCTGGATTATTGTTTCGGGTGTGGTTGGTTTATTGATCGGCTTCATTTCTAATCGATTAAAAGTAGAAGAGGGAGACTTCGGCTGGAAGAAAATCACGCTCTTCAACGCCGTGCAAGCAGGTGCACAGGCATTAGGCTGGTTTATCATTGCTCCTGTGCTCGACATTGTGATCTATGCAGAACCTGCGAACAAAGTATTTGTTCAAGGCATCGTGGCAGGGATTTCAAACATCATCACAGTTGGTGTACTAGGAACCATCATCATTGCAGCCTATGCAAAAACGAGAAGCAAAAGCGGCAGTCTATCGAAAGAAACATCATGAGGCAAGGTGGAACACATAAATGAAGAAACCGATGATTCAATTCGAACATTTCGGATTCAAGTATCGCAGTCAGGCAGAACCAACATTAAAGGATATCAACCTGACCATCTATGAAGGAGAAAAAGTTCTCGTCGCAGGCCCGTCTGGATCGGGAAAAAGCACACTAGCCCATTGTATTAATGGGCTAGTTCCTGCGTCTTATAAAGGTTCTATGGAAGGAAGTCTTCACATCGGCGGGAAAAATGCAGAGAAAGAGAACATTTTCTCCCTCTCACAGCTTGTCGGAACGGTGCTTCAGGACCCTGATGGACAATTTATTGGGCTCACCGTTGGAGAAGACATTGCGTTTACGCTTGAAAATGATCAAGTCACACGTGAAGAAATGAAAACACGTGTCGAGGAAGCGGCAAAATTAACAGAGGTAGACGGCAAGCTGGCATCTTCCGTGCATGAGCTGTCAGGTGGTCAAAAACAACGTGTCGCTATCGCTGGTGTACTGGTCAACGATGTCGACATTTTGCTGTTTGATGAACCACTTGCAAGCCTTGACCCCGCAACAGGTAAAGAAGTCATCGACCTCATTGACCGGCTGCAAAAACAAACGAAAAAAACCATTGTGATGGTTGAGCACCGATTAGAAGACGTCCTCTTCCGTCATGTGGACCGCATCATCGTTGTCAATGAAGGAACGATTGTAGCGGATATGACACCAGATGAATTGCTCGCCTCAAATGTTCTAGAAGCGGCGTATTTACGTGAGCCTTTATATGTAAAGGCGATGAAATATGCAGGCATTCCGGTCGCGCCAGGAGATCAAATCGCTGATTTACAGCGTCTCACCTTAGACGATGAGGCAAAAGAGAAAATTGAGAAGTGGATGGAAGCATCTGAGCCATCAGTAGAGCAGATTGCAGCACAGGATTTACTAGAAGTGCGCGAGCTGAGTTTTGATTATCCAACAAGACCAAACACGCTGAGCAACATCTCTTTTACCGTCAAAAAAGGAGAAATGATCAGCATCGCAGGAGCCAATGGCGCAGGCAAGACGACATTATCTAAGGTGCTCTGTGCGTTTGAAAAGCCAACAAAAGGGACCATTCTTTTAAATGGTGAAGACATCACAGGAGATACAATCAAACAGCGCTCTGAACGAATCGGCGTCGTCATGCAAAACCCAAATCAAATGATTTCAAAACAAATGATCTTTGATGAAGTCGCACTCGGTCTCGTTTTAAGAGGCGTAAAGGAAGACGAGATCAAGGAACGGGTGGAGCGGGTTCTGAAGGTGTGCGGACTGTTCCCATTTCGGAACTGGCCGATCTCAGCCCTCAGCTTTGGACAGAAAAAACGCGTCACCATCGCGTCTATTCTTGTATTAGAGCCAGAAATCATCATTTTAGATGAGCCAACAGCCGGACAGGATTTTAGACATTATACAGAGATGATGACGTTTTTAGAGCAATTGAATCAGCAGGGTGTCACGATTTTCATGATCACCCATGATATGCACTTAATGCTAGAATACACAACAAGAACCATTGTCATTTCAGATGGAGAAAAAATCGCAGATGATACACCAGCCAAAGTACTGACAGATCAGCTGCTTGTCCAAAAGGCGAGCTTAAAGGAAACATCGCTGTATGAACTGGCGCTGAAAGCTGATTGGCCGAATCCAAATGAACTCGTGGATCGCTTCATTGAGGTTGACAGAAAGGAACGAATGACATGGCTGTAGACATGCTGTCCTATATCGACCGCCCGTCGCCGATTCACCGGCTGACAGGTGCAACCAAACTCATTTGCTTTATCCTCTGGTCATCCGCAGCGATGCTCACGTATGATACAGGCGTTTTAGTGTTTATGTTAGCCTCCAGTATCGTATTCTTTCAGCTATCAAACGTACGATTTCGTGATATTTCCTTCGTGGTGATCGTCCTGGCGATTTTCCTAGTGATTAATAACATCGCCATTTACATCTTTGCGCCTCAGCAAGGTGTCGCCATCTACGGAGCAAAGCATGAGCTGTTTCATATTGCCGGCTGGTACAACGTCACACTTGAACAGCTTTTCTATCAGTTGAACATTACGCTAAAATACGTGACCGTGATGCCAGCAGCGCTTTTATTTATTGTGACAACAAATCCAAGTGAATTCGCCTCATCGCTCAGCAGAATTGGGGTCAGCTACCGGATTTCCTATGCGGTAGCGATTGCCTTGCGCTATATTCCAGATATTCAGCGGGATTTTCGTACGATCGCGATTTCTCAGCAAGCAAGAGGCATTGATTTATCGAAGAATGAAAAACTGGGGAAACGAATCAAAAATGCGTTGTCTATTGTCATGCCGCTGATTTTCTCCAGCTTGGAGCGGATTGAAACGATCAGCAATGCAATGGAGCTGCGTGGTTTTGGGAAACATAAAAAGCGTACATGGTTTACGGCAAAAGACTTTCAAAAAGCAGATTATGTGGCGTTCGTATTTGTTGGTGTGGTACTGATTGTTTCGTTAGTGATTACATTTGTTAGAGGAACGAGATTTTATAATCCGTTTTTATAGAAAGAAGCCTTCACAGGAGTGGAGGCTTTTTTATTTGGTTTGTGGATAAAAGGTGTGGAAAATGGTAAAAGACTATTAACATGTGAATAAATCGGTTATATTGAACAATGAGCGAAACACTTGTGAATAACGAGACAACATATTGGAGGAATTAGAAACTTATGAACAAATCACTTTATGCTTGTGCAGAACATATAGAAACCGTACTAGACATGTACATAGATGACCATGAAACACCGCCAGAATTCAGAAAAATCGAACATACACACAGTTTATCCACAACCTGTGAATTGTGCGATGAACCTGCAATATATATAGTGGGGAACGAATGATCGGACACAAAATACACAAATTTTATCCACAATTGTTGATAACTTATATGAATAACTTGTTCTTAAGGTGGGGATGACCTGTGAATATATCAATTATCACAGTAGGAAAATTAAAAGAGAAATATTTAAAGCAAGGCATAGCCGAATACACAAAACGATTACAAGCCTATGCGAAAATCGAAATCATTGAGCTTGCGGACGAAAAAGCACCCGAGAATCTCAGCGATCAAGACATGAAAATCATCAAAGACAAAGAAGGCGAACGCATCCTAAGCAAAATCAACCCAGACGCCCACGTCATCGCCCTCGCCATCGAAGGAAAAATGAAAACTTCCGAAGAATTAGCCGATACAATAGATAAGCTGGCAACATACGGAAAAAGCAAAGTATGTTTCGTCATAGGCGGATCCCTTGGCTTAAGCGACGCTGTCATGCAGCGTGCGAATGATAAACTGTCGTTTTCGAAAATGACGTTTCCGCATCAGTTGATGAGATTGGTGTTGGTGGAGCAGATTTATCGGGCTTTTCGGATTGTGCGGGGGGAGCCTTATCATAAGTGATATTATACAAAAAGTGGATATTGTGTATAATAATACAAAGGGGTGATATCTTGCAAAATACAAAAAGAAATATTTTCGGTATTGAACTATTAGAACAGATTGATTTAAGTTGTAATGAAAAAGAATTAAAAAGAATAATGGTAGAGTATTCTTTAGAAATAGAAGAAATTACACAAATGCAAGATGACTTAATAGAAAAAGAACTTTCAAATTTTAAGGATAAAGAGACAGAACAGTTCGAAGTTTACTTAAAAAATTTAACATATATAAAGCAGTCTTACTTTATTATGTTAAAAGAACCAGAAATTAATTCAAATAAATATGAATTAGAATATTTAAAAGATATTAAAATAGAAGAAATAATTGACTTAGAACAAGAATTAGATGATGGGAAATTGATTTTAGATTACAGCAAAATAAACAATTTAGTAAATAGAAGGAAAGAAGAAGAAGAAAAATGGAAAGAGTATAATATTCCGCATACACTTTCCGAAATGCTGGGCATAAATAAAGATGAGATTATATATATAAATAAACTTAGCGAATATATTGACTTTGTCTCGAAACTAGAACCTGCTGAAAACTATGTCTCAAGAGGACAAAAAAACTGTACAAACAAATTAATCCCCTCATTACATAGAAGGTATACAAAGGATTTTGAAATATATGCAGATAAGTATGAGAGTGCTTTTAAACAAAAAATTGTATTTTATGATAGAGATATTATAGGGAAGTCAAAAGAAGCATTAAGAGCGGAAGGCCAACATTTTGGCTTACCTACAGAGTATTTAGACTTTACTGAAGCACACTTGATTTCCTTATTATTTGCAATTGAAGACTATGAATATAGGGAACATCATTCTATAGTATACTTTATTGACGCTCTCTCTTATAATGATGACACAATTAATAGGAAAGAGAAATTAATAGATTACTCCGATACTAACGTGGTAGATGGTTTGAATAAATTTTCTGCCAGGTCATATTTTATTAAATTAGGTAATTCAAATGAAAGAATTCATTTTCAAAAAGGGTGTTTTTTAAAAGTATCTACACAAGATAGAGAAGACTTTGAGAGAAGATTATTTGAGTTTGGAAAAATTGTAATAATAAATAAAGAAGCGAAGAAAAATATGTTGAAAGAGCTTTTTAATCTTGGTATTACTTTTGAAAATATTTATCCTGATAAAGATAATGTAGTTAAATCTATAAACTTCCAACACGAGATGATGAAGGGGGATGATATTTGATGATGAGCTCTAAATTTAAAGAGTCCATGAGAAATATAAAATCAAATAGACCGTTAATATCGGTTCAAGATATCGTTACATTTATTGAAAAGGGAGAAAAGTATCTAAAATTAGATGTCTTAACTGAACAAGAAGAGATAGAGATATTACATGGAATTGTTTTAAGTCCAGATTATCAACGTAAATATCGATCTTCCATTCGAGAAGAGAGCTCAATTATTGAATCACTATTGATTGGAATACCAATACCAGAAGTTTTTCTGGTTATTTCTGGTGAAAATGATGCTCAAATTAGACATGTAATGGACGGACAACACCGTTTAAATGCGATTTTTAGATATATAAACAATAAATTTCCATTGAAAAATCTGGAGATAATAGGGGAAAATCCAGCATATGATAATAAAAAATTTTCTGAGTTAGATAAAAAAGATAAAATTAAAATCTTAGGGAGTCATTTATCAATTCTAGAATTTGAAAGCTTTGAAGATCCAGAAGTAGAGATAGAATTATTTAAAAGATATAATAGAAACACAAAACCTTTAGAAATACAAGAAATTGAAATGGCAACTTACTTTTCAGAAACGAGTAAATTTATAAGTAACTTTATTAATTCTTTGATTGAGGATAGTGAGGATAATCTATTTCATTTCGATAATTTAAGAGAGATGAAATTACTGAAACTTTATAATATTACGAAAGGTAGGAACGATAAGCAAAAAAATCACCAAGAAATATGTATAATATTTAGTGTTTTAGAAAAGGGGTTACAAGAAAATATAAGGGATGGAATTACTGCTTCGAAAGTCTTTTTAGAGAGAAAATCCAAATTGTTCAAAAGAAATGAAGATGAAAACTTAATAGAAATGAGAGAAATATTTGATGATTTTAATGAACTAATTATAAAGATATCAAATGAAGTAGAATTTCCATTTTCAATGAGTATGGTTTCAGATAAAAAAGAAAGACAGAGTAAATTTATAGTAGGAGTATCTATTATACTAGCAGCAATATATTATTATTTTGAAATTAATCTTAATGATAAAAAGCTTGTAGACGATATAAAAACAATAATTTCTTGTTCCCCTATAGCTGACATAGAATATAAAGCCTCATCAACTAATATGAAGAATATAATGAAATATTTATTTATAGATAATAAGATACAAAAAAGAGAGTTTTCTTCATTAATTTTAAAACAAAGCAAAAAAACAGAAATTGAGAATTTTATTAGAAGTAATATTGAAAAGAATATTAAATAGAAAAATGTAAGTCTTATTAATTCTAATGGCAATTGTTGCGCTTAAAAGTCTACTTATAAAATTTATAAGTAGACTTTTTTGTAATCATCCATAATAATTATACGCTTGAATAAAAAATTGGGATTGCATGTAAAAGCGTATCAAAATAGAGAAATCTACAAGACAAAAGCGATATTGAAAAGCAAACTTCTGAATATCTCAACTTAAAAAAAGAACAACAAGAAGCCCTCGCCAACCGTCCTTGGTATGAAAAAGCACTCGATTATGGCGGAAACATCGTGAATGAACTGACCGGCGTGAACGATGCAAAACGTGCCGCAACAGGCGTTGATCCAATCACGGGCGAGGAACTCACCGCAGGCCAGCGAGTGATAAGCAATTTCTAATTTAAATGTATTTCTAGAGATTTTCCACCAAGGTTTTTTAATAACCTCATTTAAAGGCATCACGGTGAGCCTTATCATAAGTTAGTGAGGGGTGAGAAGGCTAAATTTAGCTGTACAAGCAGCAAAAAAGTGCTCTAATCCTTTTCCATCAAACATCTCCATTGCACCAGGATAGAAGATATAACCACCCCGCAAAAAAACGCGATTAAGCCTAAAGCTGCGGGAATGACCTAGTAAAATAGAAATTTTTAAGGAATCTCAAACAACACATGTTGACATATCGTTATTTATCGATATAATGGTGTGTATGGAGCCAATAGAAGTTTTCAAAGCCTTATCCAATGAATCCAGACTGCAAATTTTACAATGGTTAAAGGAACCTGATTGTCATTTTACACCCCATGAAGGGATTGATATGAATACTACAGGGGTATGTGTTAGTCAAATAACAGATAAATTGAAAATGACGCAATCAACAGCATCTCAATACCTTTCAATTTTACTACGAGCTGGATTAATTACGACAGAGCGTATAGGTAAATACACGTATTATAAAAGAGATGAAAATGCCATAAAACAAATTGCTGAGATTCTAGAAAAAAATATTTAATAAATGAACTGAATTCATACATCAGAATTCAGTTTCATTTATTAAATACAAATCGACTTATCGTAATATGTTTTTTTGTCCATACATATTAACAATTCTAGATATGTAAATGCACTATATATAAGGAGTGATCTACATTGTCAAACACTGTAAAGATTTACATTTTAGCTATTGTCAGTTTTTTAGTTGGTACATCAGAGTATATCATCTCTGGTATTTTGGATAATATTTCTGAATCATTAGGGATTACGATAGCTGCAGCCGGCCAGTTAATTACGATTTTTTCTCTTGTGTATGCCATCTTCACCCCAGTATTAATGGCTTTAACATCGGGAATGAATAAACGCAAGTTAATGTTATTTTCACTTAGCGTTTTTATTCTAGGTAATATTCTTGCATTCGTCCTCCCTGGGTATCAATTATTTATTGTGTCAAGAATTATTATGGCTCTTGGAGCGGGGATGGTCGTAGTTACTGCATTAACAATTGCTGAAAAAATTGCACCAAAAGGTAAGCAAGGTACCGCTATTGCTACAGTAGTAATGGGCTTTACAGCATCATTGATCATTGGAGTCCCACTGGGCAGAATGACTAGTGATTTCTTCGGTTGGAAAGCTGTATTCGGAGGAATAGCCTTACTCGGATTATTAGCCATGGTGATCATTTCTCTTACGATTCCAAAAATCCAAGGGGATAAACCTGTACCTTTAATTCAACAACTCGCTCTTTTTAAAAAACCAAAAGTAGTGTTGGGATTAGCCATCACCTTTTTCTGGCTCGGTGGTTATTCAATTGCCTATACCTATTTATCCCCTTACCTTTTAAATATATCGGGTGTAAGCAGCAAATTGCTGAGTGGAGTTCTCCTCGTATTCGGGATTGCTAGTCTAGTTGGGTCAAAGTTTGGTGGATTTAGTACCGATCGATGGGGTGTGAATTTTACTCTGATTAGTGGAATGACATTACATGTCATCATGCTCATATTGCTCTCACTAGTTACGCATTCTTATGTTGGAGTATTACTCATTTTAATATTATGGTCATTTGCTGCATGGTCTTCTGGCCCGACTCAACAATATCACTTAGCTACAATGGAGCCAGAGTCATCAGGTATACTATTAGGTCTCAATCAGTCAATGATGCAATTAGCGATGGCTGCAGGTGCAGCTATTGGAGGTATCTTTGTAGAGAGGGTTTCTCTATCTTCCGTTACTTGGGCAGGTGCTTTAGGCGTTGCAATCGCGATCATTGTAACAATATTGGCTTCGCGTGCTACTTCGAGTAATGAAATTCGATATACTTAAACAGTAGAACGATGGGAAAAAACGTGATTCAATTTAAAAAATAATGACAGAAAGTAGGAAGCACCTTTGCACTCAATTAAAAAAATAGGTCAGAGTTTTTGGTACATCACACCAGTATCACTTACCGACCGCCCCATCCTAGGCATGGTCGCAGGCAATAACAAAACATTAATGATCGATGCCGGCAACTCAGAAGATCATGCGAATTATTTCATCCAAAAAACTTTAAAGCATGAGAACGTTTCGCCCGATCTCGTTGTCCTCACGCATTGGCACTGGGATCATATTTTTGGTCTGCCAGCGCTGCCTGATACGGTTTCAATTGCTTCTGCACAGACAAGAAAGGAAATAGAGGAGCTTGTTCCGTTTTCGTGGTCAGATGAGGCAATTGATGAGCGGGTGAGGGAAGGAACGGAGATTGAGTTTTGCGCGAAGGCGATAAAAGAAGAATATCAGGAACATCGAGATATTCAGGTGGTTTTACCGGATGTGACCTTTGACCGTCGGATAGAGATTGATCTTGGCGGAGTCACTTGCATCGTGCAGCATGTTGGAGGCGATCATGCGGCAGATTCAGTGATCGTGTATGTGAAAGAAGAGAAAATCCTTTTTCTTGGTGATTGCATTTATCCGAAAATGTATGCCGAAAAAGTCCATTATACGGTGAAAGAAATATTACGTCTTTTAGATGAGTTAAATGCTTTTGATGTCGATACGTATATTCCTTCACACCAAAGACCGTGGACAAAAGAGGAGTTTCGTCAGGAAACAGACAAACTTAGGATAATTGCGAAATTCACTGATCGATGTGGTGGAGATCGGCAGAGAATCATGAGTGAATATCAAGCACATGTGAACAGAGAACTGAAAGAAGATGAGTTAGAAACCATTGCTTACTTTGTAAATGGGTATTAAATCATAACTAAAAAAAGTCTCATTTGAGTGATTTCCCTCAAACGAGACTTTTTTTGCATCACGTATTGTGACAGACTTATTTTGAGCATTGATAATAAAAACAATCCCCAAGTAGGCTTGAGTTTTCCTTATTAGGAGGTAAAAAACAGATGGACAAAATAACTGACCCATACGACACTTTCAAAACCAAAATATCCAAATATCCAATTGAACAAAATCATTGGCAAGCCTTCAAAGATGGAACAACGATTAAACAATTAAAAGCGGGTACATGCATGGTCAAGGCTGGCGATCCTGTGAAGCACGCTTATTTCTGCATAACGGGGCTCTTCCGTCTCTTCTATTTGTTACCGGATGGAAGGGAGTACAACGTGGCTTTTACGTTGGAAGATGATTTTGCTACTTCTTATGCAAGTATGATCAACGGGCAGCCTTCTCCTTATTCGATTGAAGCGATGGAGGATTCTATTGTGATTGAAATTCCGTATGATCTGCTTCAAATGTTGATGGATAGAAGTCATATGTGGGAGCGGTTTGTTCGGGTTAGTGTAGAGAGGCTGTATACGAGAAAGGAAGAGCGTGAGAGGGAACTGCTATATTTGCCGGCAATTGAGCGATATCAGGCGTTTTTATTGAAATATCCCGGGTTACATCAACGTATCGCTCAATATCATATTGCCTCATATATTGGTATTTCTCCGGTTTCGCTGAGCAGGCTTCTTCATCCTGCTGAACATTAACCTATGTTAATGCACAATCTCTAGATCTGACGTACAATCATCACATCATAGAAGAATCGGGGGTATGATGATGAAATATATGATGGTTGTTTTATTAGAGTTCTACCCATCTTGGCTTGCTTTACCACGAGAGGAGCGCAGAACCCATGCGGCTTCGCTGCAAGAGTTGACGCAGAAATATGAGGAACATGTGACGGTGCGCTTTTTTGATGCTGAAGCTCTTCCAGGTAAAGATTACACAGATTTTGTGATGTGTGAAACGGAAGACCTGAAGTTCTATCATTTTATGTGGGAAGAGATTAGGGATTCTATTCCTTACACAAGTGGTTATGTCAAAATTAAAGAAGTCATCATGGGAATGGAAAATGCTTTTCAAACATATGAAAAAGAGTCTCTGAAAATGGATCAGTAATCGAAAACCACCTGCTATCAGGTGGTTTTTTGTACATTCTATTTTTTGGTATAATCAGAGGTAATGTAAGAACGGATAAATTTTTGAACTGAATCGGAGGTACATATGAAACAGCTTTACATGAAGCAGAAAGTATTTAGCCTGAGCGGCAGATTTACGGTAAAGGATCAACAGGAGAAGGATGTGTATGTGGTAGAAGGCAGCTTTATGAAGATGCCGAAGACGTTTACCATTTTGAATACAGAACGAGATGAAATCGCTGTGATTACGAAGAAAATGTTTACCTTTTTACCGAAGTTTTTTGTAGAAGTTGATGGTCAAGAGGTATTGACGATTAAAAAAGAGTTTACGTTTTTTAAAGCAAAATATTCAATTGATGCTGCTGGGATCGAAGTGCAAGGTAACTGGTGGGATATGAATTTCCAAGTGCTGCAGAATGGCGAAGTGATCGGTCAGGTGAAGAAGGAATGGTTTACTTGGGGTGACAGCTATAAGGTTGATATTTTGAAAGAAGAGATGGAGCCTGTGATGATTGCGCTCGTTGTTGCGATTGATTGTGTGAAAGCTGATGAAGCAGCGTCTAGGTCTTCGTCGTCGGCAACGTCGAATTAATAAGTGAGGTGAGCACACTGATCACATTCCAATACAAAGTATTTCTAACAGTCGTCGAATGCGGCAGTTTTACAAAAGCTGGGGAGAAGCTTGGGCTGACGCAGTCTGGGGTGAGTCATAATATTGCGAAGCTTGAGTCGGAACTCGGGATTGTGCTGCTTCGGAGGAATCGAAACGGGCTGTCGTTGACGGACGCAGGTGAGCGGGTGATGCCGCATATCCGGCAAATCTTGCATCATGCGGCATTGCTTGAGCAGGAGGCGGCGCTAATTCAAGGGATGGAAGTGGGGAGCATCAAGATTGGGACATTCCCTAGTTTTTCTTCAAATGTCCTTCCACGCCTTATTCATCGTTTTACGCAAAGCTATCCGCATATCAAGCTGGAGTTATATGAAGGTGGTTATGAGGAGATTGAGGAATGGATCGCTTCAGGCACGGTTGATGTTGGTTTTTTAACGCAGTCATCGAGGGAATTCGAGACCCTTCCACTTTTTCAAGATGAATTGGTGGTGCTCATACAAGAGAATCATCGCTTTCATACGAAGAAAGTGATTGAAGTTGACTCGTTACATGATGAAGCCTTTATCATGCCGAAAGCGGGCTGTGACATACTCGTTAAGAAGCTGTTAAAAGAAAGAGGCAGCGTGAAGCCTCATGTTTTGTTTGAAATTGAAGACAACAATACGCTTATTTCTATGGTTCAAGAAGGATTAGGGGTCACAATCATTCCAAAATTAATTTTGCCGCCGCACATACCTCATACGAAAGTCATTCCACTAGAGACGAACGTCTATCGTGAGGTCAACCTGGCGTTCAAATCGTTCAAGGCAGCTTCCCCATCGGCGAAAAGATGGATTGAAACGGTCAAAAGTCATTTTAAATAGAACCAGCTTGAACAGGATGTCTCCCATTCAAGCTGGTGTTTTATAAAGTCAACACGCCGCGGATCGTGATGACAGCTGCGCCTGCCACTTTGATCACCGGCTTTGATTCATTTGGAATGACTGTGATACGAAGCAAGCCAGGTCTACCGATGGCATCCCCTTGGGCAATATTCAGGTGAGTGATTTCTTGCTGAGAAATGATGCCCTCCAAATAAAGATATCCAGCCAATGCCCCGTTTGCTGCCCCCGTCACAGGATCTTCGGGTATACCAATCCCAGGTGCAAAATCTCTCGTATAAAGATCGCATTCTTTTGAGGTGTGGAACGTATAAAGGTGGGTTGTCGAGATGCCATGCTCTTTATTCATTCTAGCTAAAGCCGCTAAGTTCGGTGCCGCTTGATCAATGTCCTGTTGGTGCTTCATCGGAACAAGAAGATGCCAGTTACCGGTGTTTGCTAATTTGATAGGAAAGGATGGATCAATGCGGTCAATGCTCACACCAAGCATGTCACTAAGCTCTTCTAAATCAATGACAAAATCTCGCGTCTTCGGTGTCACCTGAGTCATTTCCACATCAACGACCTTGCCATTTTCTTCGTGCCATACGACAGGAACATTGCCGATCTTTGTTTCTAACACGACCCCTGATCTCTCTTTAGCCAGCCCTAGCTCCGTCGCCAGAAGCCAAGTCAATCCAACAGTCGCATGCCCGCAGAAATTGACCTCTTCCGTTGGCGTGAAGTATTTGACCCGATAATCGGCTTCCTGATCATGGGCAGGCAGCAAGAAGACGGATTCCGGTAAATTCAACTCCTTGGCGATGCTCTGCATGTCATCTTCTGTTAAAAACTCACCATCCAACACCACCCCAGCGGCATTTCCTCCAAATTTCTCAGTTGTAAACGCATCAACATGATACACTCTAATGTCTCTCATCTGACGAACCCTCCTATACATTTTTGTTACGTTTATCATAAGTTTGTTTGAAGCATTCGTAAAATGAATCTTTTTGATGTTTTAAATCGGAATTGTTCATGTAAGAGAAGGAGTTTCATTTTATATATTAAATTACTATTTTGGTGAGTCTTTAGTCATGAGAATATCCCTTGTATCTATATTAGAAAAAATATATAATATTTGTATATAAAAACACGAATAGAAAATAGAGGATATTTTTATAAATCAGTCCTGAAAATTAGTATCTTTTACTACCTGTATTATGGTGTTGTATCTTCGTATACAGGAAAATACAAGTTTGTATTGTGTGGAAAGAGAACAAAGGTTGATTGTTATCAAAAGATAGGAAAACTCTACTTCACCGTCACTGGGATAGGTATGTCGGAAAGTAGTAAAACGGTAAAGGCGTTTAAAGCTGAAAAGTAGAGTTTAATGATCATTTAAAAAAAATCGTCATTCATTTCTATGGTGACGATTTTATTTTTAATAGCCAAACGATATAAATTCCAATGATAGGAGAGTGTTTATATTGAAAAAATTGCAGTATTTTATCCTAATGGCTGTCATCTTTTGCTGCAGTATGTGGTCCGCGACTGTTCAGGCACAATCCGGATATTTCAACACATATACAACGTATTCTGCAATGTCCGGTTCTGGGTTCTACACTTCTATGCAAGGGATGGCTGTAGATCGTAATAATAATATGATTTATGCTGCAAAAATAAATACGTCAAATCACTTGACGCAATTGTACGCTATTAAAATGAACGGCTCGTCAAGCAATAGAACTGTTAAGCTCCTTAAAAACTCTGATACCAACAGTACTAGTAATGACTTAGGACATGCTAATGACTTAGCTGTGAAAGCTCAAAAAGGTGATGAGCAAGTTAGCTTATATGTAGCGCCTATGGCCGATGGTGTAAAGTATGTAAAAAAGATAGTGAAGTTAAGTGTGAACACGAAGAAAAATACGTACAAAGTGGCTAAATCCTATGTCCTTCAGTACCAAGGGGCGAATTTATCAATTAGCGGCATCACATATTCTGTTGGAGCGGACAAGTTTATTGTCAGGTCTGGCAATCGCTTTTTTATTGGGAATTTTAATGACCAAAAAGGACAATTTGAATATGAGGTAACGTTTACATTAAATTATACGAAAGCGATTGTAAATCAATCAGTGGTGGATGTTTCTAAGTACATTCTTCAAGGCATTTCTTTCTATCAAGGAACATTATATGTACCATTATCTAAGCCAGACTCCAATGGAGGGGCTTCTAATGTGAGTGTCATTCTCACATATCCATTAAATATCAATCAAATCCTGAAAGAGCAAAAGGAAACACCTGCAAAAGATTTTTCAAAAGAGTTGTTTACTAGAAAAGACCTTTCATTTCGAATTACGAGCAGTGCATTTACTCTTTTTGAAATAGAAGCTGTTGATTTTGATGACGGAACGTTATATTTTAATACAAATCGCGGGAAGAAAGGCACACAAGAAGATATGATCGCGACGTTCAATGATTATAACTATTACAAGTGATAGGTTATTTGCAAAAAGCCCCTCATAAACTGAGGGGCTTTTTTGC
>NZ_LKCP01000056.1:0-25809 GCF_001518755.1 Bacillus sp. AM 13(2015)
GCGACTAGAACATCTTATCACATCAAAGTTGTTAGTGTCAACAACTTTTTTCGTTATTATGTTTTTTCGTTTCTTCGTCATCAGCGACGTATACTAATTTACCATCCTGCCGAATCAAAGTCAACAATATTTTTCATTAAATAATAAACTTTTCAATTACAATTAAAGCTGCTACGCCTGGAATACCCAATAAGCCGCTAATTCCACTCGTTACAGGATTAATAGAGACATGTAATCCTAGACTCTCGCCAAATAGGTTGAGGCAAAATAAAAAAAGAGCGCCTGCCACAAATTTCACTCCGATAAGCCCTAACCATTTGAATGGATTCGCCTGCACACCTGACATAAACAACAATAGCACAGCTAGCAAAATTGACCCAATCACAATAACAGGTTCCATAATCCTCTCATCTCCTCTTCATATGAATAGTACAAGCATATGAGAAGATTATGTACAATAGACCTGCTATTTCCAGTTGTTTAGACGTAAATTCCTCTTTTTCGCTTCTCTCAGATAGAAAAAGTACTTCGCTTGAGCAAGCTTTAATTCGAATAGAATGTCCGGTGAAGGCTCAACGCTATTTGCGACAAGCTTTTTTTGTCTGTTCCATTCTTCTTTTTGCTTAAAAAGCTGTTGAATTAATTTCTCATCGAATTCTTTTCGAATTGATTTTCTGCGAAGAAAACCCATGTACCGTACTTCTCCTTCCTACATCTCACGTCTGCCTTCTAGAGCCTTAGACAGTGTGACTTCATCCGCATACTCTAAATCTCCGCCTACTGGAAGTCCGTGAGCAATGCGAGAGAGTTTAATTCCTGATGGTTTTAACAATCTGGAGATATACATGGCTGTTGCTTCTCCTTCAATGTTTGGATTGGTTGCAAGGATCACCTCTGTCACTTGATCGTCTTGCAGTCTTTTTAATAGGTCAGGAATTTTAATATCCTCTGGACCAATTCCGTCCATTGGCGAAATGGCACCATGAAGCACATGATATAAGCCGTTGTATTCTTTCATTTTTTCCATTGCGATTACATCTTTTGGATCCTGCACTACACAGATAACAGATTGATCTCTTCTTGTATCTTCACAAATATAGCAAGGATCTTGGTCTGTAATATGACCGCATACAGAACAATAAGTTAAATTACGCTTTGCATTTACAAGCGCCTTCGCAAAATCTAGTACGACATCTTCCTGCATACTAAGAACAAAAAAAGCCAGACGGACCGCAGTTTTTGGTCCGATTCCTGGCAATTTCATAAAGCTGTCAATCAGCTTTGATATTGGTTCAGGATATTGCATCTTCAGTTATTCCTCCTAGAATAAACCTGGCATGTTCATTCCTTTTGTGAATTGACCCATCGTTTCATTCGTTAGCTCATCGACTTTTTTCAATGCATCGTTTGTCGCAGCAAGAACAAGATCTTGAAGCATATCGATATCTTCTGGATCAACAACTTCTTCATTAATTGCTACATCAACGACTTCTTTTTGTCCATTTACTTTTACAGTGACCATACCGCCACCAGCTGTACCTTCAAGAACTTTTTCTGCAAGCTCTTCTTGAGCCTTTGCCATATCCTTTTGCATTTTTTGCATTTGTTTCATCATTTTTTGCATATTTCCCATTCCACCGCGCATATGAACACCACTCTCTTTCATTTTTATTAATCTTTAATTTCAATTAAATCGGTTCCTACTAATTTCTTTGCTTCCGCAATCAATGGATCCTCTTCAGTAGAAGTTCCCTGACCATCTGCTTGTTCATCCGGCTGATGATCTCTTAAAAATTCTTCTCTTATTTTACCCCATTGAGCGTCAGGAACGCCAACTAATTCCACTCTTTTTCCTAACATAGACTCTAGCAGTTGTTCAAGATTGGTTCGAACACCGCTTTTATCTTCAGCAACCATTTTACAATGTATTTCAAATTTGAATTTTAAAACAAAGGCATGCGAAGCAGCCGCAACTGGCTCACTGTCCGTTAATAACGCAGCGTGAGACACCTTATTCTGCTGTTTCAACTGGGCAAGGAGCTCTCCCCATTTGCCTTTAATTTTTTCTAACTCAGGCCGTTTCGCTTCTTTTAGAATCTCATGAATTCGGCCGACAGGAGCACGATAGCCATTTTTGTTACTCGTTTGTGGTCGAGGCGCTTCCTTTTTTTCTTGAGGGCTATGAGATGGAGACATTGGTACCCCTTCGGCTCTTAGCCTTGAGAGTTCCTGTTCCAGCCTGTTTATTTTATCTGTTAGCGCCGTTAAATCAGCGTCAGCATGACCTTGTGTCAATCCTGCTGTTGACTGACACAGCTTTACAACCGCTACCTCAAAGAAAATCCTAGGATGATTTGTCCATTTCATTTCTTGGTGGCTTTTATTCAGGACTTCAATTGTTTCATACAGAAACTGAGGTGTCACACGATCTGACAGCGCCACGAAACTTTCGTCGACCTTTACCTTTTCAAGGACACCCTCGAGATCTGGTGCCGTTTTATAAAGCAGCATATCTCTAAAGTAAAAAATCATATCCTCTATTAATTTAGCAGCATCTTTCCCCTGCTGAAGCAATTCATTTAATGTATCTAACGCTGTGGCAATATTTTGATCAAAAATTGCTTCAGCAAGCTGACTAATGAAATGCTGAGATACAGCACCTGTAATGAGCAGCGCATCATCAATTGTCAATTGATCACCACTAAATGAGATCGCTTGATCTAAGAGACTTAGTGCATCACGCATACCGCCATCAGCTGCACTAGCAATAATCTCGAGCGAGCCCTCCTGTACGTTTAGGCCTTCTGCATCTACAATTTTCTCCATTCTTCCAACAATATCTTTGGTCGTGATTCGTTTAAAATCAAATCGCTGACAACGAGATATGATGGTAAGAGGAATCTTATGAGGCTCTGTGGTAGCCAAAATAAAGATACAATGAGCAGGCGGTTCTTCCAGCGTTTTAAGGAGGGCATTAAATGCACCGATAGAGAGCATATGTACTTCATCTATAATATAAACCTTATATGTAACCGCCGAAGGAGCAAATTTCACTTTATCACGTATATCTCGGATTTCATCTACCCCGTTATTCGAGGCAGCATCTATTTCAATCACGTCTGAAATTGAACCATTTGTAATTCCTTTACAGGCATCACATTCATTACACGGCTCACTAACAGGTGACTTTTCACAGTTCACTGCCTTTGCAAAGATTTTGGCAGCACTTGTTTTACCTGTTCCTCTAGGACCTGAAAATAAGTAAGCATGAGAAAACTTTTTCTGCAAAAGGGCATTTTGCAACGTTTTTGTGATGTGTTCTTGTCCAACAACATCCTCAAAAACTTGAGGTCTGAACACTCGATATAAAGCTTGATAACTCACAAATACGCCCTCCTCCATTTATCATCCTTTTCATTATACATGATGCACCGATCAATTCAAAAGCACACCTTTATTTTCTAATATGCCAAAAAGATGATTTCAATTATAGAGTTTCTACTTTTCATGCCTTAAAAACGTATTTTCTAGCTTTGTGAAAAGACATGAAACACCAAACAGAACACCAGTTCTTGTTGCGATTAGTAAAAAAACAAATGGCGCCAAAAAGACTTTTTATCTATTTGTATAACTAAAGCAGTTGAGCTATCCTTTGAACAGCAACAAAAAACTCACCTAGATAAACTAGATGAGTTACATTTAATATTGATTTACCGTGCACCTTCTGTCGATTCGCTACCCCAAGCGTTACTTAAACAGTTAGCTCGGCCCAGGCAACCCTGCGGCACATGAGAGGTTTCACTTAATGCTGCTTCCTTCCGGACCTGACATGGTTCATGAATTCCCATTGCGCAGGACCCAGACGTCAACACCACTTATTTAAGGCAGACCTTGAAGTAAACGAACCTCGAGAAGGGATTCGGCCTCGCTAGAGCGGATTGCGAGTACAGGGCACCGCTACCTCCCCGCTTAGCACGGCAAAATGAATATTAAATTGTTAGTGACGCAGACATAAGTATACCTTCTTATAGCTCAAATTGCAAACGACATCCATTCATTTACTTTTGGCTTGTTTCTTTCGCTGACGGAGATTTCGGAAGAACTGACTTAACAGCTCACCACACTCATTTTCAAGTACACCACCGATGACCTCAGACTGATGATTAAACCGTTCATCATCCAATAAATTCATTAAAGTACCTGCACATCCACCTTTTGGATCGTATGCACCAAAAACAACCTTTTTCACTCTAGAAAGAACAATAGCACCTGCACACATTGGGCATGGTTCAAGCGTAACGTAAAGAACAGCATCTTCTAAACGCCAGCTCCCTGTCGCTTTACATGCTTCATCAATAGCAAGTAATTCTGCATGTGCAATTGAACGCTGCTCACTTTCCCTTAAATTATGAGCCCGGCTCACGATTTGGTCATCAACAACTATGATGGCACCAATCGGCACTTCTCCTATTTGTTCTGCTTTTAAGGCTTCGGAAATGGCTTCTTGCATAAACTGTTCATCTTTCGTCATGGCACGGCTCTCTTTTCATGTTTTTTAAAAGGAAATTGAGGTTAACATATTATCACAATCTTTTAAAGGGGGTCTTAATTTGTCAAAGCACCAAAAGGCGCTGCTTATTATCGACATGATTAATAATTTTGATTTTGAAATGGGACATGTGCTTGCAGAAAAAACAGAGCAAATGACCAATAAAATTTTAGCTCTTAAAGAACATGCTTTCAAGGAAAATTGGCCAATCATTTATATCAACGATCACTACGGACTTTGGAAGGCTGATATCCAAGCTGTTCTGGAAACATGCAAAAACGAAAGAAGCGCTCCTATTTTAGAGAAAATGACACCATCTAAAGATAATTACTTCTTAATTAAACCTAAGCATTCTGCCTTCTATGGTACTGCACTAGAGACACTCTTAAATGAATTAGGTGTTAAGGACATCATTCTAAC
The DNA here is from genome assembly GCF_001518755.1 of Bacillus sp. AM 13(2015). NCBI lineage: Bacteria > Bacillati > Bacillota > Bacilli > Caryophanales > Bacillaceae > Bacillus > Bacillus sp. AM 13(2015). The sequence continues at coordinate 4,970 of NZ_LKCP01000056.1, forward strand.
TGGAATTGCCGGAAACATATGCGTTTTGTTCACTGCAAATGACGCGTACATGCGAGAATACAATCTAATTGTACCTAAAGATTGTATCGCTTCAAACGACGACAGAGATAACGACTACGCTTTAACGATGATGGAGAACGTCCTTCTAGCAAAAATCACCACCGCTAAGGAAATCACGAATGAAAATCAAACATGATTTAGCCATTACCCTCATAAATTGTTAGCAATAACAAAGGGGGCGTTGACTATTCAAATTTATGTTGTCAAAAGAGGAGATACTTTAAACGATATTGCCATGCGTTATAAAACGACAGTCAATGAAATCATTCGTACTAACGAAATCGAAACACCAAATCAACTCGTCATTGGACAAACAATTGTCATTCCAATTAGAGGTCAATTTTATGAGGTCAAACAAAATGACACACTATATCAAATTGGTAGACGGTTTCAAATCTCAGTGGAAGAGTTGGCACGTGTGAACAGAATTCGACCTGAAGCGATACTACCTATTCGCTTCTTGCTCTATATTCCACAAAGACCGAAAAGGAACATTAATTCCAATGCTTATATTGAACCACGTGGAAATCAAGTCAGTGAAAACTTAAAGCAGGCAGCCAGAGAGGCCTCCCCATACTTAACCCATTTAGACGTCTTTAGTTTTCAAGCACAAAGAGATGGGACGCTACGAGAACCACCTTTAGACCAACTACCCCAGATTGCCGCTCAGAACAGAACTGTATTAACCATGGTGGTGACGAATCTAGAGAATGAAAAATTCAGTGATGAACTTGGCCGTATTCTTTTAACTAATCAATCTGTCAAAACGGCATTTTTAAATGAAATTGTTCGTGTTGCCAAGAAGTATCAATTCAAGGAAATCCATTTTGATTTTGAATATTTACGCCCTGTTGATAAAGATGCTTATATTCAATTTTTAAGAGAGGCAACAGCTCGTTTCCATCAAGAAGGATGGACAATATCTGTTGCACTTGCACCAAAAACAAGTAGTCAGCAAGAGGGCAAATGGTATGAAGCCCATGACTATGAAGCGATCGGTAAGATCGTCGATCATGTTGTGTTGATGACCTATGAATGGGGATACAGCGGCGGCCCTGCACAAGCTGTCTCTCCAATTGGACCTGTCCGCCAAGTCATTGAATATGCACTAACTGTCATACCAGCCAATAAAATTGTAATGGGACAGAATTTATATGGCTATGATTGGACACTTCCTTTCGTCCAGGGCGGCCCGATCGCCAAAGCCGTCAGTCCTCAACAAGCAATTGCACTTGCTAGACAGCACAATGTCTCTATCCTATATGACGAAACAGCACAAGCACCTCATTTTCGTTATACAGATGCCAACAACAAAGAGCATGAAGTCTGGTTCGAAGACGCTAGGTCGATTCAAGCAAAATTCAACCTCATCAAAGAGCTAAATTTGAACGGAATTGCTTATTGGAAATTAGGTCTATCTTTCCCACAAAATTGGCTCTTATTATCAGATCAATTTAATATTGAAAAAAGAACGACATCGTAATCCATTCGCTCTATCTATTAGAAGGGGTATGGTACAATATACATTGGTTTGACAACTTTAACTTTATAGATAGAGGAGAACGCCTATGTATCCTGCCCCTTTTATTGCAGTGGAAGGCCCAATTGGAGCCGGAAAAACAACTTTGGCTACAATGCTTGCAAAGGAATTTCAATTTCCTTTAGTAAAAGAGATTGTAGAAGAAAATCCATTCTTAGATAAATTTTATGAAGATATGGAACAATGGAGCTTTCAGCTTGAGATGTTCTTTTTATGCAATCGGTTCAAACAGTTAGAATTAATTGAAGAAAACTATGTGAATAAACAGCAGCCGGTTGTCACTGATTATCATGTCTATAAAAATATGATATTTGCAGAAAGAACATTATCAAAAAAGCACATGGATAAATACAGAAAGATCTATCACCTGCTAACAGATGATCTTCCTAAACCAAATGCCATGATCTATATAAAAGCCAGCCTTCCCACCTTACTTGAAAGAATACAGATGAGAGGACGCTCTTTTGAAGAAGACATTGACCCAGCTTATTTAAAAACACTCATTGAAGATTATGAGCTGGCCATTGAACATTTAAAACAGACTGAGCCAAGGCTTCCTATCATTACAATAGAAGGAGATCATACAGACTTCGTTTCCTCACAGCAAGATTACCAGCAAATTGTACAGAACATAAAGGAGCAAGTGCTATGAACAAGATCGAAATACCAAAGGACGCAGTCATCACAATTGCCGGGACTGTTGGTGTCGGCAAATCCACTATGACCAAAACAATAGCAGACAAGCTAGGGTTTCAAACGTCTCTTGAAAAAGTAGATGATAACCCATATTTAGAGCCTTTTTATTCAGATTTCCAAAGATGGAGCTTCCACTTACAGGTCTATTTCCTGGCTGAGCGTTTTAAGGAGCAAAAGCGGATTTTTGAATCTGGCGGAGGATATGTACAAGATCGTTCCATTTATGAGGACACTGGCATTTTTGCAAAAATGCATGCGGACAAAGGTACGATGTCTGAGGTCGATTATGAAACATATACAAGCCTATTTGAGGCGATGGTGATGACACCTTACTTCCCTCACCCTGATGTCCTCATCTATCTGCACGGGGATTTAGATCATATTTTACATCGTATTGAAGAACGCGGCAGAGAAATGGAAACTCAAACTGACCGGGCTTATTGGGAAGAAATGTACACTCGATACACAGAGTGGATCGAACAATTTGATTTATGCCCAGTGATTAAAATTAATATTGAAGATTACGACCTACTTCATGATGAAAGTTCACTTGATCCCATTCTTCATGAAATAGCTTCTGTTATTCAAAAAAATCGCTCTAAAACAAAATAAAAAAAACCGCTGCATTCGCGAAATGCAGCGGTTTGACAATTTCCAATTTTTATGCTTGCGTTTAATTCAACTAAGGTAAAAAATCAATATGGCGGAGGAAGAGGGATTCGAACCCCCGCGGGCTTTGACACCCCTGTCGGTTTTCAAGACCGATCCCTTCAGCCGGACTTGGGTATTCCTCCGTATCGACAAGAATTAATATACCATATCATTTTATTTGAAGTCAACATCTTTTCGAAAAAAAATTTCAATTTGTGATTTCGGCATGATATTTGCCTATAAAAAAGCAGCCATTAATGGCTGCTCCAGATTGTTGACAAAGGGCTAAAATGATTTTAGCCCTTTGTCTTCTTTTCAGCGTGATAGAAAACCTTTGCAGTCTAGGAAGGGCGAGCACCGGAGCGGAGCGAATTTGACATTCGTGAGCACCGAAGCGCAGACCTGACACCGAATGCGAGGGTTTGTCTACACGCTGAAGCAGCCATTGATGGCTGCTCTTGATCTATTTCGTATCCTGTCTCATTTCTTCAATAAACTGATTCATCTCTACTTTAAACTCATTTAGTGATTCGATAATCTTCGTAAAGTCTGTCACTTGTTCGGCTTGTTCATTTGTTGAGCTGCTGATTTGTGAGATGTTTTCAGACAAAGTGCCAATGCTGTCTTGGATTTCTTTTAAAAATGTATTAATGGTTTCAGCGGCTTCCTTCGAGCCATCTGATAATTTACGCACTTCATCAGCCACGACAGCGAACCCTTTTCCATTCTCACCTGCTCTTGCGGCTTCAATTGCAGCATTTAAACCTAGCAGATTTGTTTGTCTAGCGATTCCGCCAATGGTTTTGACGACTTCTTCAATATTCGCAGATTTCTCTTCCGCTCTTCCTGCCTGTTCGCTTATTTCTAAACTTGTGGCAGCCAGCTCTTGTGAATGTGCAGCAATTTGCTCAATTCCACCTTGGAGTTCTTTCGCTACTTTATTGATTTGCTCCATATAACCGCTTAATTTTTTTTCACGATGATATGTAAATGCCACTAAAAAAGAGCCAATTACTTTTCTATCTTCATCAAAAATCGGGTAACCTTTTACAGCAACTTCATAACCATATAGTGATTCTGGTAAGTAACCGTCATATTCTTGTCCTCTTAATGTCGTCGCCACATTTTGGTCTTCTGGGTTCAATGGGTCCCCAACTTTCATACCAAAATCTATTGTGTTAGACGGGTAATAACAAAGTACCTTCTCTGTATCCGTGATACCGAAAAGAATACTTTCATCTAGTACCTTTCTAAGTAATTGAGCCATTTCAACATAATAGTCAAGCCTATTCAAGATTATTCCTTCTTTCCTAGAAGCTTTTACTCTTTTTATCGGCTAAATTCAGGAAAACTGTAGGACTTTTGGTAAAAAGAATAAGATGCCTTGGCGGCATCTTATTTCATCACTTCTTTATTTCCCATGTAAGGACGCAGCACTTCAGGAATGATTACTGTTCCATCCTCTTGTTGATAGTTTTCTAAAATAGCCGCTACGGTTCTTCCTACCGCTAATCCAGATCCATTTAATGTGTGGACATGTTCTGGCTTCGCTTTAGGCTCCGGACGGAAACGAATGTTTGCACGTCTTGCTTGGAATGCTTCGAAGTTACTGCAAGAAGAAATTTCACGGTACGTATTCTGGCTCGGAATCCATACTTCGATATCGTATTTCTTTGCAGCTGTGAAGCCTAAATCTCCCGTACACATGCTCATGACACGGTATGGCAGGTTCAATAGCTGAAGCACTTTTTCTGCTTGATTTGTTAATTTCTCTAATTCTTCATAAGAATCTTCTGGTCTAACAAATTTCACGAGCTCTACTTTGTTAAATTGATGCTGACGGATAAGTCCACGTGTATCTCTGCCGGCAGATCCAGCTTCTGATCTGAAGCAAGCACTGAATGCTGCATAGTTGATTGGCAGTTGTTCACCATCGAGAATTTCGTCACGATGCATGTTGGTAATCGGCACTTCGGCTGTTGGAATGAGGAAGTAATCTTCTTCGCGAATTTTAAAGGCATCCTCTTCGAATTTTGGAAGCTGACCAGTTCCTGTCATGCTCGCTCTGTTGACCATATAAGGTGGAAGCACTTCAGTAAAACCAAACTCATCCACATGTAAATCAAGCATAAAATTATACAATGCGCGCTCTAAGCGTGCGCCAAGCCCTTTATAAAAAACGAAACGGCTTCCTGTCACTTTTCCTGCACGTTCAAAATCAAGGATATTTAGCTCATCAGCTACGTCCCAATGTGGTTTTGGTTCAAATGAGAAGGCTGGCTGTTCGCCCCATTTTCTCACTTCCACGTTGTCGTCTTCTGTTTCACCAACTGGTACAGAGTCATGAGGGATATTTGGAATTGAGAACAATATGTGCTGCAGGCTTTCTTCTACTGTTCTTAGCTCGTCATCCAGCTTCTTGATCTCATCTCCTACCTCTCGCATTTCTTGAATAATGTGATCGGCATCTTTCTTTTCTCTTTTTAGAACGGCTACTTGTTGTGATACTTCATTTCTTCGGCTCTTTAATTCTTCTGTTTTCCCGATTAATTCTCTTCTTTTTTGATCTAGCTCACCAAACTTATCAAAATCCGCTAAATCTTCGCCTCGGTGTGCTAATTTTTCTTTGATTTGATCAAAGTCCGTGCGCAGTTGTTTAATATCCAGCATGTATAACACTCCTTTTTTATCGAAAAATAAAAAGAGCCCTCATCCCATGAAAGGGACGAGAGCTCTCGCGTTGCCACCCTGATTGAAAACATGCAGAAGCATGCTTCCCTCTTTCCTCTGTAACGGTATCACCGTAAATGCTTACTTCTCTTGTTTCAGCATTTCGCTCAAGGATGGATTCAGAATGCATCTTTCACCGATTCTCACCAACCATCGGCTCTCTGAGAAAGAGGGGCTTCTTACTATTTCCCGTCAACGCTTTTTCGATCTTTGATTGTGTTTTTAATGTACTATAAGTTTTATCTCTTTTCAACCGTTTTATACAGCAAGCTTCGTTTTGTAGGACTTCACCATATCAACAAACAGCTGCGTTAACCGGTGATCGTCTGTCAGCTCTGGATGAAAAGAGCAGCCTAGGATATTGTTTTCCTTCGCCATCACAATCCTGCCATCATATTCGGCCATGATTTCTACGCTATCATCTGCGCTGATGATATGAGGCGCACGGATGAACACCCCTGTAAACGGCGCATCCAGTCCTTTTACTTCTAAATCTGCTTCAAAGCTGTCTACCTGTCTGCCAAAAGAGTTCCGTGCAACAGATACATTTAACACTCCAAGATGAGCATCTTCTCGATCCTCGATATGCTTTGCCAGCATAATCAAACCGGCACATGTACCGAAAATCGGTTTCCCTTGAGCAGCGAACGCTTTGATCGGATCAATGAATTGGTACGTATCCATGAGTCTTCTCATCGTCGTACTTTCTCCACCAGGGATAATCAAACCGTCAACGGATTCTAGCTCTTCTACTCGTTTGATGATCTTTCCTTCTGCTCCGCAGGCTTCAATTGATTGAATATGCTCTCTCACCGCTCCTTGAAGCCCTAGTACACCAATTGTCAGCATGTTCGTTTGCGCTCCCTTAATTACCAGCCACGCTCTTGCATACGTTCTTCTGGCAGTAGATTTGAAATTTCAATTCCTTTCATAGCTGTTCCAAGCTCTTTTGAAAGTTCTGCAATGAGACGATAATCAGTGTAATGAGTTGTTGCTTCAACAATCGCTTTTGCGAATTTAGCTGGATTGTCTGATTTGAAGATACCAGATCCGACAAATACACCGTCTGCTCCAAGCTGCATCATTAACGCAGCATCTGCTGGTGTTGCAACGCCTCCAGCTGCAAAGTTCACAACTGGCAGCTTGCCATCTCTTTTGATTTGCAGCAATAATTCATAAGGCGCGCCAAGGTTTTTGGCTTCTGTCATCAGTTCATCTTCACTCATGGCTGATACTTTACGAATCTGAGCATTGACCTTTCTCATATGACGAACAGCTTCTACAATGTTGCCTGTCCCTGGCTCTCCTTTTGTACGAAGCATAGAAGCGCCTTCTGCGATACGGCGGGTTGCCTCACCTAAGTCGCGGCATCCACAGACAAAAGGTACTGTGTATTCATTTTTATTTAAATGGAATTCTTCATCTGCGGGCGTCAGCACTTCACTCTCATCGATATAATCAACACCAAGTGCTTCAAGAACACGAGCCTCGACGATGTGGCCGATACGTGCTTTTGCCATGACTGGAATCGTTACGGCATTTTGTACTTCCTCTACGATTCTTGGGTCTGCCATACGGGCAACACCGCCTGCTGCACGGATATCAGCTGGTACTCGTTCTAGTGCCATGACTGCCACCGCACCTGCTTCTTCTGCAATTTTTGCCTGCTCCGCATTGACGACATCCATAATGACGCCACCCTTTTGCATTTCTGCCATTCCACGTTTCACTCGTTCAGTTCCCTTATTGCTCACAATAGTTTCCTCCCATTTGTCTATTCGATTCATTCAACATCTTTATCATACAAGCGAGAAAGTATAACAATAAAGAGAATAGTATAACAATTCAAACAGCCGATAAAAAAGAATAAACCCTTGTATATAAAGGGTTTCCAGCTAAAAACATGTCATTTTCTCTTTCAAGTGTGATTTACATGCTATAATGCAACTATAACAATTAAAATTCATGTATAACAATGTTGCATTATATGGAGGGGTTTCATGCATATTGATATCCATCGACACTCTGATACATCTCTTTCAAATCAAATTTACTTTTCAATCATTGACCACATTCAATCAGGTTTGCTTCAGCAAGGAGAAAAGCTGCCAACTGTCCGTGATTTAGCTAATCAGCTCAATGTGAGTCTTGTCACGGCAGCAAAGGCATACACCCGATTAAAGAACGACGGATATTTAAAGACGGTGCAAGGTAAAGGAACTTTTGTGGATGAGCAGCAAGAGCAGGCAGAGATTCCGGTTCCATCATCTACTTCTTTCGACTGGCAGTTGTCGATTCCAGATTATTTACCACGGTCTCAATTCGCTCAGTATCACTATGTCGAAGAAGCCATTAACCTTTCTTCCTCTATGATCGATCCAGGGCTTTTGCCCAACCGGTATTTAGAAAAAGAGATGCAGCATGTACTAGCCAGGCATCCCCAAATCATGTCGAAGTATGGTGAGATACAAGGTGACCTTCAGCTGCGACAAGTCATTCAATCATTTTTAGAAAAGTTGGATGTGCCGTCTACACCTGAAAATATCCTAGTAACAAGTGGTTCTCAGCAAGGGCTTGATTTGGTGGCACGTACGTTTATTGGGCCGGATGATGTGGTGGTCATGGAAGCACCGACATACCCCGGAGCCATTGATGTCTTTATGGGCAGAGGAGCAAGAATCATTACTGTCCCTGTCGATCATGAAGGGATGAACATGAAACAGCTTCAAAGCATTTGTGATAAATATAAACCGAAACTCATCTATACGATTCCTACTTTCCACAGTCCAACAGGGGCCAGTATGTCGATGAAGCGTAGAAAACAGCTTCTCTTACTGGCTCAAAGCATTGATTGTCTCATTGTAGAAGATGACCCTTATCGCGAGCTTTATTTTGAAAAGAAACCGCCAGCACCTATTAAAAGCTTGGATCATGATGGACACGTCATTTATTTACGAGGATTAAGTAAAACACTGGCTCCAGGATGCAGAATCGGGATTATCACAGCCTCAGGCTCGATATTTAACCGTTTATTAGCTGCAAAGGCCAATAATGACTTAGGCAGCCCTCTCCTCACACAAAAGGCCATATTGCCGTTTCTGACATCGAAGAAAATGATTGATCATACGAAGAAGCTAAGAACCGCCTTGAAAGTGAGACGCGATTTGATGATGGATGTGTTAACGAAACACGCACCGAAAGATGTAACGTGGCAAATTCCACAGGGCGGGCTCAATTTATGGCTTAGCTTTCCTTCCTGGGTCGATACACGAGCACTGTTGCATGAGGCACGTAAGCAGCAAATCACCTTTCTGCCTGGCTCTGTCTGCTACCCTGGTGAGCCGAAGCAGAATTATATCCGCCTCAGCTTTTCCTATGTGAATGAAAAAGCACTGACCGAAGGCGTGAAAAAGTTATGTGATATTTTCCAGCAAGCTTTATCCACTCCTCAAAATCAGAAGCAATCGCTCTTCTTTTAACGATAAAAAAACTGCTCTCATGTATAGAGAGCAGTTTTTTATTAGAACCAACCTTTTACTGTGTCAACGATTCCGCCCCAAATGCCAGCGAAGAATCCACCTACACCGCGCATTGCTAGGATGAACCAGTTTGCTTTTTCATCGCCTGTTTTCGTCACAAGCTCAACACCTGATTGGTCTTTATTTAAATAGCCGTAGTCCTTCTCATCACCAGAATAAGAAGTCGTCAGCATGCCAACCTTCGTTCCTTTTTTAATAGGAGCTTCTAGGTTCTTTTTCTCAATATTTACTTTTGCTTTATAGCTCTTTTCGTCACCATTTTTTACTGGCACAGAAAATGCTTCTTTCGTCACAACAGGTACTTCTTTATCTTTGCCTTTATCAACTGCGATGTTTTCATGTCCTTTGATTTGTTGACCTTTTTTGTACATTTCTTTCATCGTGAAGTTTTTAAACGCATAGTCGAACAGTTTTTTCGCCACGTCGAAACGTGCTGTATGAAGATTACCTTTTGCATTTAGGATGACGGCAATGACGCGCATGTCACCTTGTTTTGCCGTACCTGTGAAGCTAGAACCGGCTGAATCTGTTGATCCTGTTTTCAGACCGTCTACACCTTTATATTCCTTCACAAGTCCTTTAAGCATGAAGTTCCAGTTAGGCATGTCCATTTCATCGTCAGTGCCTTCTCTGAACTTCGTTTTCGCAATACTTGCTGTTTCAAGAATTTCTGGATGGTCTTTGATGAGATGCTGTGCAAGCAATGCCATATCTTTTGCCGAAACTTCACTTTCTTCATCAGGACCTGTACCTTTTGGCTGTTGCCCATGTAAGTCTTTATTTTCAAGACCAGTTGCATTCACGAATTTGTAGTTTGTTAAACCAAGTTCTTTTGCTTTTGCGTTCATTTTTTCAACAAACTTCGATTCTGATCCAGCGATCACTTCTGCTAAACCAATCGCTGCTGCATTTGCCGAATAAATAGCCGTTGCTTGATAAAGTTCTTTTACTGTATACGAACCATCTTTTCTCAAAGGAACGTTAGATAAACTGCGATCCTGAGAAATTTCGTATACATAATCATCTGGCGTATACTTTTGATCCCATTTCACTTTACCTTCAGCAATCGCCTCTAGTAATAGATACTCGGTCATCATTTTTGCCATACTTGCAATTGGCAGTCTTTGATCTGCGTTTTTACTATAAAGAATTTTACCTGTAGAAGCTTCAATAAGGATCGCTGCTTTCGCATTCACACTGAATGGATCTTCAGCAGCCTTTGCTTTGGACATTGGTGTAAATGCTGTAACAATCAATGCCAATGCAAGGATAGAGACCATAAGCTGTTTCAACATCTTGCTGTTCAATCGTCATACCTCCGTATTCATCTTTTTTCGACGTTTTTCATATATATGTAAACCACAAGGGCTTATTTCAACACAACAGTATAAATTTTATCACAATAAAGACAAAAAAAATAGACAGAGTCATAGACCCTGTCAAATGTAATTTGATTGTCACAATTTATCAAGAAATTGTGTAGTTTGGTGATTCTTTTGTAATTTGTACATCATGTGGATGACTCTCACGAAGTCCTGCACCCGTCATACGAATGAACTGTGCTTCTTCTCTAAGAGTGCGTAAATCCTGTGTTCCACAATAGCCCATACCAGAACGAATACCGCCAACTAGTTGATACACTGTATCAACGACTGGCCCTTTGTATGGTGTACGGCCTTCGATCCCTTCAGGAACGAATTTTTTATTATCTTCTTGGAAGTAACGATCTTTACTTCCTTTTTCCATTGCAGCGACAGAACCCATACCACGATAAACTTTGAAGCGTCTACCTTGGAAAATTTCTGTTTCTCCTGGGCTTTCAGATGTACCAGCTAGAAGGCTTCCCAGCATAACAGCATGTCCGCCAGATGCTAGTGCTTTCACGATATCACCTGAATATTTAATTCCACCATCTGCAATAATAGCTTTACCATGCTTTCTTGCTTCTGTTGCACAGTCATAGATCGCTGTGATTTGTGGTACACCAACACCTGCAACAACACGTGTTGTACAAATAGATCCTGGTCCTATACCGACTTTCACAATATCTGCTCCTGCTTCAAACAATGCTTTTGTTGCTTCAGCTGTTGCAACATTACCAGCAATGATGTTAAGAGAAGGATACGTTTCACGGATTTTCGATACAGTGTTTAGAACACCTTGAGAATGACCGTGTGCTGTATCAATGACAATAACATCCACATTGGCTTCAACTAATTTTTTCACACGTGTCATTGTATCGCCAGTGACACCAACAGCGGCACCAACAATTAAACGGCCATGTGCATCTTTAGAGGAGTTAGGGAATTCAATCACTTTTTCAATATCTTTGATTGTGATAAGACCTTTTAACGTTCCTTCGTCATCTAAGAGAGGTAATTTTTCAATCTTGTATTGCTGTAAGATTTTTTCAGCTTCTTCTAACGTTGTACCAACAGAAGCTGTCACAAGTTCCTCTTTTGTCATCACGTCGCTAATCTTCATTGAATAATCCGAAATAAAACGAAGGTCACGGTTCGTAATAATACCAACAAGCTTTTGGTCTTGTTCGTTGTTGACAATCGGCACACCTGAAATACGGTATTTACCCATTAAATGCTCTGCATCAAATACTTGATGCTCTGGTGTTAAAAAGAATGGATTTGTAATAACGCCGCGCTCTGAACGTTTTACTTTATCCACCTGTTCTGCTTGCTGTTCAATGGACATGTTCTTATGAATAATACCAAGACCACCTTGACGTGCCATTGCAATCGCCATTTGTGATTCCGTCACTGTATCCATTCCAGCACTGATAATTGGAATGTTTAGCTTTAATGTACTTGTTAGCTCCACTGATAAATCGACATCACGCGGAAGTACTTCAGACTTTGCTGGAACAAGCAAAACATCGTCAAACGTCAAACCTTCTTTTGAAAATTTACTTTCCCACATTAGTAAATCCCCCTCTTTTCGGCAAAATATTATATGTAGATTATCAACTAGCAAACAGCATGTCAAGGAAGCAACAAACAGTTGCAATTTTTAGAAAATATAAAGAGAGTTGAGGAAGAAGATGAAAAGTTCAGGATGGAAGGATTTAAAACGTTTTTACTCGCTAGAAACTTCCCAAAAGTTTCTATTTCAACAATATGAGAAACGGAACATTCCAGATGCAAATCAGCAAGCCTATAAAAACTGTGAACGATTTATTTACTTTCTAAAACACGGCCATACGTTTTATGAACAGGCTGCGATCGCACCTTTAGAACTTAAACCCATTTTATTGTTTTATGGAATGGCACAGCTGCTAAAAGCATGTTTGCTGACAGTTGATCCCCATTATCCTTCTCAAACCTCTGTTTTAGCCCATGGCGTAACATCGAGAAAGAGAAAGAAACAGCATTACCGCTTTAGCGAAGATGAAGTGAAAATCCAAAGAAACGGGCTATGTATGCATGTGTTAAAGCATCTATTTCATTTAAAGGGTCTTGAAGATGAGCGATTTACAATGATCCATCTCCTGTCCAAAATACCTGAAATGAGTCATATTCTTGAGTTTCAAAAGCAGCCCGCGACATTAGTTAAAGTGGAAAAGGCGAATGGAATGAGGATTCAAGATCATATTCCATTACTTTATAACATGTCTGCTGAACGCTTTATTGAATACTTTGAGTTCCATACAAGCTGGAAACTCAAACAGAGAGAGGCTAAGAAATTGACGTTTGATGTATTTCTTGAAGAAAACCCAGCACTTGCTACTCATCTTCATTATGATTTAGAAATGGATCAATGGTTTATACCGTCAACACGGGATGCTTTTCTAGGGATTCCTGAGATCATCAGCCATTACTTATTGATGTATAACCTTAGTATGATTGCCCGCTACGAAACAGAATGGTGGTACGAGCTGCTGTCTCAATACATTAGTGATGATTACGTCATGATTGAACGCTACATGGAGATTGCAGAAGAGAAGTTCCCAGCTTACATCATGATGCTGTTAGAAGAAAAAACAAAAAAGACCAGTTCCAAATGGAACTGATCCTGATAGAAGCTTGGCGGCGTCCTACTCTCACAGGGGGAAACCCCCAACTACCATCGGCGCTGAAGAGCTTAACTTCCGTGTTCGGTATGGGAACGGGTGTGACCTCTTCGCTATCGTCACCAAACCTGATGGAGAGAATGTTCTCTCAAAACTAGATAACAATGTTCATGCTTCACAATAGAATATAGGTTAAGTCCTCGATCTATTAGTATCTGTCAGCTCCACGTGTCACCACGCTTCCACCTCAGACCTATCAACCTGATCATCTTTCAGGGATCTTACTTCCTTGCGGAATGGGAAATCTCATCTTGAGGGGGGCTTCATGCTTAGATGCTTTCAGCACTTATCCCGTCCGCACATAGCTACCCAGCGATGCCCTTGGCAGAACAACTGGTACACCAGCGGTGCGTCCATCCCGGTCCTCTCGTACTAAGGACAGCTCCTCTCAAATTTCCTGCGCCCGCGACGGATAGGGACCGAACTGTCTCACGACGTTCTGAACCCAGCTCGCGTACCGCTTTAATGGGCGAACAGCCCAACCCTTGGGACCGACTACAGCCCCAGGATGCGATGAGCCGACATCGAGGTGCCAAACCTCCCCGTCGATGTGGACTCTTGGGGGAGATAAGCCTGTTATCCCGGGTAGCTTTTATCCGTTGAGCGATGGCCCTTCCATGCGGAACCACCGGATCACTAAGCCCGACTTTCGTCCCTGCTCGACTTGTAGGTCTCGCAGTCAAGCTCCCTTGTGCCTTTACACTCTGCGAATGATTTCCAACCATTCTGAGGGAACCTTTGGGCGCCTCCGTTACATTTTAGGAGGCGACCGCCCCAGTCAAACTGCCCACCTGACACTGTCTCCCTGCCCGATAAGGGCAGCGGGTTAGAAGGTCAATACAGCCAGGGTAGTATCCCACCGATGCCTCCACCGACTAGCGCTCCGGTTTCCAAGGCTCCTACCTATCCTGTACAAGCTGTACCAACATTCAATATCAGGCTGCAGTAAAGCTCCACGGGGTCTTTCCGTCCTGTCGCGGGTAACCTGCATCTTCACAGGTACTATAATTTCACCGAGTCTCTCGTTGAGACAGTGCCCAGATCGTTGCGCCTTTCGTGCGGGTCGGAACTTACCCGACAAGGAATTTCGCTACCTTAGGACCGTTATAGTTACGGCCGCCGTTTACTGGGGCTTCAATTCGCACCTTCGCTTACGCTAAGCGCTCCTCTTAACCTTCCAGCACCGGGCAGGCGTCAGCCTATACTTCGCCTTACGGCTTCGCAGAGACCTGTGTTTTTGCTAAACAGTCGCCTGGGCCTATTCACTGCGGCTTCTCGGGGCTTTAACACCCTAAGAAGCACCCCTTCTCCCGAAGTTACGGGGTCATTTTGCCGAGTTCCTTAACGAGAGTTCTCTCGATCACCTTAGGATTCTCTCCTCGCCTACCTGTGTCGGTTTGCGGTACGGGCACCTCTCACCTCGCTAGAGGCTTTTCTTGGCAGTGTGGAATCAGGAACTTCGCTACTAAATTTCGCTCGCCATCACAGCTCAGCCTTTACGGGAAACGGATTTGCCTATTTCCCAGCCTAACTGCTTGGACGCGGATATCCAATACCGCGCTTACCCTATCCTCCTGCGTCCCCCCATTGCTCAAATGGTGAGGAGGTGGTACAGGAATATCAACCTGTTGTCCATCGCCTACGCCTTTCGGCCTCGGCTTAGGTCCCGACTAACCCTGAGCGGACGAGCCTTCCTCAGGAAACCTTAGGCATTCGGTGGACGGGATTCTCACCCGTCTTTCGCTACTCATACCGGCATTCTCACTTCTAAGCGCTCCACCAGTCCTTCCGGTCTGGCTTCACAGCCCTTAGAACGCTCTCCTACCACTGTTCGTAAGAACAGTCCGCAGCTTCGGTGATACGTTTAGCCCCGGTACATTTTCGGCGCAGAGTCACTCGACCAGTGAGCTATTACGCACTCTTTAAATGGTGGCTGCTTCTAAGCCAACATCCTGGTTGTCTAAGCAACTCCACATCCTTTTCCACTTAACGTATACTTTGGGACCTTAGCTGGCGGTCTGGGCTGTTTCCCTTTCGACTACGGATCTTATCACTCGCAGTCTGACTCCCAAGGATAAGTCATCGGCATTCGGAGTTTGACTGAATTCGGTAACCCGGTAGGGCCCTAGTCCAATCAGTGCTCTACCTCCGAGACTCTTACCTTGAGGCTAGCCCTAAAGCTATTTCGGAGAGAACCAGCTATCTCCAGGTTCGATTGGCATTTCACCCCTACCCACACCTCATCCCCGCACTTTTCAACGTGCGTGGGTTCGGGCCTCCATTCAGTGTTACCTGAACTTCACCCTGGACATGGGTAGATCACCTGGTTTCGGGTCTACGACCACGTACTCATGCGCCCTATTCAGACTCGCTTTCGCTGCGGCTCCGCATCTTCTGCTTAACCTTGCACGGGATCGTAACTCGCCGGTTCATTCTACAAAAGGCACGCCATCACCGTTAACGGGCTCTGACTACTTGTAGGCACACGGTTTCAGGATCTATTTCACTCCCCTTCCGGGGTGCTTTTCACCTTTCCCTCACGGTACTGGTTCACTATCGGTCACTAGGGAGTATTTAGCCTTGGGAGATGGTCCTCCCGGATTCCGACGGAATTTCACGTGTTCCGCCGTACTCAGGATCCACTCTGGAGAGAACAACATTTCAGTTACAGGGCTGTTACCTTCTTTGGCGGGCCTTTCCAGACCTCTTCGCTTATATCGTTCCTTTGTAACTCCGTATAGAGTGTCCTACAACCCCAAGAGGCAAGCCTCTTGGTTTGGGCTGTTCCCGTTTCGCTCGCCGCTACTCAGGGAATCGCATTTGCTTTCTCTTCCTCCGGGTACTTAGATGTTTCAGTTCCCCGGGTATGCCTTCTCATACTCTATGTATTCAAGTATGGATACTACTCCATTACGAGCAGTGGGTTTCCCCATTCGGAAATCTCCGGATCAAAGCTTGCTTACAGCTCCCCGAAGCATATCGGTGTTCGTCCCGTCCTTCATCGGCTCCTAGTGCCAAGGCATCCACCGTGCGCCCTTTCTAACTTAACCATTTCTTACTTTAGAAAGAATCACTATGTGTGATGAACTTTGCATTGCATTCAATGTGAATGTATTACTTATTGTTATCTAGTTTTCAAAGAACACGTTGGTGGAGCCTAGCGGGATCGAACCGCTGACCTCCTGCGTGCAAGGCAGGCGCTCTCCCAGCTGAGCTAAGGCCCCGATTTAATAGAAGATGGTGGGCCTGAGTGGACTCGAACCACCGACCTCACGCTTATCAGGCGTGCGCTCTAACCAGCTGAGCTACAGGCCCATCTTTCATATCGAAGATATGATGTTGTAGGATCTTTTGCAAGTTCCTTCAAAACTAAACAAGACGAAAACGCACGCTGCTCCATATATCCTTAGAAAGGAGGTGATCCAGCCGCACCTTCCGATACGGCTACCTTGTTACGACTTCACCCCAATCATCTGCCCCACCTTCGGCGGCTGGCTCCATAAAGGTTACCTCACCGACTTCGGGTGTTGCAAACTCTCGTGGTGTGACGGGCGGTGTGTACAAGGCCCGGGAACGTATTCACCGCGGCATGCTGATCCGCGATTACTAGCGATTCCAGCTTCACGCAGTCGAGTTGCAGACTGCGATCCGAACTGAGAACAGATTTATGGGATTGGCTAAACCTTGCGGTCTTGCAGCCCTTTGTTCTGTCCATTGTAGCACGTGTGTAGCCCAGGTCATAAGGGGCATGATGATTTGACGTCATCCCCACCTTCCTCCGGTTTGTCACCGGCAGTCACCTTAGAGTGCCCAACTGAATGCTGGCAACTAAGATCAAGGGTTGCGCTCGTTGCGGGACTTAACCCAACATCTCACGACACGAGCTGACGACAACCATGCACCACCTGTCACTCTGTCCCCGAAGGGAAAGCCCTATCTCTAGGGTTGCCAGAGGATGTCAAGACCTGGTAAGGTTCTTCGCGTTGCTTCGAATTAAACCACATGCTCCACCGCTTGTGCGGGCCCCCGTCAATTCCTTTGAGTTTCAGTCTTGCGACCGTACTCCCCAGGCGGAGTGCTTAATGCGTTAGCTGCAGCACTAAGGGGCGGAAACCCCCTAACACTTAGCACTCATCGTTTACGGCGTGGACTACCAGGGTATCTAATCCTGTTCGCTCCCCACGCTTTCGCTCCTCAGCGTCAGTTACAGACCAGAGAGTCGCCTTCGCCACTGGTGTTCCTCCACATCTCTACGCATTTCACCGCTACACGTGGAATTCCACTCTCCTCTTCTGCACTCAAGTTTCCCAGTTTCCAATGACCCTCCCCGGTTGAGCCGGGGGCTTTCACATCAGACTTAAGAAACCGCCTGCGAGCCCTTTACGCCCAATAATTCCGGACAACGCTTGCCACCTACGTATTACCGCGGCTGCTGGCACGTAGTTAGCCGTGGCTTTCTGGTTAGGTACCGTCAAGGTGCGAGCAGTTACTCTCGCACTTGTTCTTCCCTAACAACAGAGCTTTACGATCCGAAAACCTTCATCACTCACGCGGCGTTGCTCCGTCAGACTTTCGTCCATTGCGGAAGATTCCCTACTGCTGCCTCCCGTAGGAGTCTGGGCCGTGTCTCAGTCCCAGTGTGGCCGATCACCCTCTCAGGTCGGCTACGCATCGTCGCCTTGGTGAGCCATTACCCCACCAACTAGCTAATGCGCCGCGGGTCCATCTGTAAGTGACAGCCGAAACCGTCTTTCATCCTTGAACCATGCGGTTCAAGGAACTATCCGGTATTAGCTCCGGTTTCCCGGAGTTATCCCAGTCTTACAGGCAGGTTACCCACGTGTTACTCACCCGTCCGCCGCTAACATCCGGGAGCAAGCTCCCTTCTGTCCGCTCGACTTGCATGTATTAGGCACGCCGCCAGCGTTCGTCCTGAGCCAGGATCAAACTCTCCGAAAAAGTACAAAACCGAAGTTTTGTTTTTCGTCAGCGTTTGACTGACTACCTATGAAGTATCATAGGATTTTTTTATAAAAACTCGAATTAACAGGTACGTTTTGTCTTGTTTAGTTTTCAAAGATCATCTTCGCCGTCTCTCAGAGGCGACTTTATTAATATAACATTCTATCAAGATAAAGTCAACAACTTTTTTCTTAATGTTATTTATCAACCGCGCTTTTTCAGCGGCGAATACAAATATAACACCTTTTGAAAGAAGAAACAAGTATTTTTTCTAAATAATTTATTTTTCCTTATCTCTTCCTATATATCGATACAAATGCTGCTCATCTCGGGAATTGTCTATTGTTGATCCTGCAGGTCTTTAGTATATTTATAATAGATTGAAACTAAATAACCGCAGGGGGAGCTTTGTGCTGAGAGTGAACATTCGTTGTTCTGACCCTTTGAACCTGTCAGTTAATACTGAAGTAGGAATGTGGAATCACTTGGATACATATGGTGTATTCAAATCGATATGTTTTTCTATGAATAACATACTCATCCTTACACGGTCTCTCCTTGCTCAATTCATGAAAAAGGAGATTTTTTTATGCAGCAATCAAATCAATTGGTACGACTGATGGAAATCGCGATTATGACTTCACTTGCACTTGTATTAGATTACTTATCAGGTCTCTTTTTAAGAATGCCGAATGGCGGATCTCTTGCTCTGATTATGATTCCCGTTATTCTCATGTCTATTAGATGGGGGATATCTACCGGATTTATCATCGGTGTGTTAATCGCAGGTCTTCAGCTGATGAATAGCCCGATCATCGCTACACCTGTTCAAGGATTCCTCGATTACTTCGTTGCATCTGTTGTTATTTCTTTAAGCGGCTTGTTTTCTGGATTGATCAAAAAAGCCATTCAGGATCAAAAGCGAAAGCAGCAATTTTTCTATATTACCTTAGCTGTTTTTGTTGCTAGTTTCTTCAGGCTGCTGACGTTCTTTATTTCTGGCGTCGTTTTCTTTTCTCAATATGCACCGAAAGGAACACCAGGATGGGTCTACTCTTTAATTTATAACAGCACATATATGGTTCCTTCATTTATTATTTGCAGTATTGTTCTTTGTATACTCATTCCAAGTGCATCCCGTTTGGTTTTTCCTCATCAAAAATAACCGGCTGATGACAGCTGGTTATTTTTTTATGCATAATTTGCTGCTCTATGGAATCTATTAATAATAGAAGATTTCATGCTGGAGGTACGACAATGAGCCCTTACTCCATTATGCTTTGCTGTTATATTCTCAGTCTTGCTTATTTTTTGGCAGGCTTCTATGAAGCTTTAAAAATAGCAGGCGTGAAAGGAAAAGTAGAAGCTTCACCGTTTATTTCTTACATGTTGCTTGCTGTACTTTTCACTTTTTTCTCTCATTATTACTGGAAGCTGACGATTTAATTCGTTTTACATGGTTATTCAATCTAGACAACTCCCATCCATACCCTATTTCATTATGGTTCTCGCCAGCCAGCTCGAACTGGCTGGTAACGACAAAACTAGGTTGAAGCTTTTGATAAAATTGTTTCGCCGAATTTTGTTCAAACACCCATAGCAGCATATTCTGATAACCCTTTTCTATTAAATATTCCACTCCTTTTTCCATTAGAGCAATACCCGCCCCTGATTTCTGTTTCTGTTGGAATAAATAGATGGCATATAGCTCTCCATCATATGTAGAATAACGTTCGTCACGTTGTTTTCCGAAAGAAGCAAAACCAAAAACGCCATCCTCATCTTCCGCGACAAACGTGCCTTTAAGCGGCCTTCTTCTCCAGCTCTCTTCCCGATCTTCAATGGTTAAACCATCTAAATACTCCTGCGAAATAATCCCTTGATAAGTCGTCTGCCAGCTTTTCACATGAATCTCGGCGATTTTTGGAATATCTTGATGTACAGCATGTCTCACCTTCATCCGCTCCACTCCTTTTAGCTTTTTCCACCTTATCTTCATTATGATAAATTTCTATTACATAGAATTCAATGACTAGCGTTTTGTCAGCACATCTTTCAATGGTTAAATCTTCTTCTATAAAAAAGTGACACCTTCTGGTGGAAGGTGTCTTTTGATTTTATTGTTCTATTTGATCATCAGCTTTTTCGATTTTTCTTGGTTGTTTGATTTCATTTGTCAGTTCTTGAATGCTTTGCTTCACATTGCCTTTGCCAGAAAAGTTCTCAATAATTTCTTTCACATCAATTCCAGAGGATGCTTTCAGACTCTCTTGAAGACTAGACATGAGATTTGTGGCATAGCCTGTAACTTTATTGGCACCGCTGCCTTCACCGTTACCGCCTGTATCCACAACAGTAATTTTATCAATGTTAGAAAGTGGTGCAGATACTTGCTTCGCATATTCAGGAAGCATTTTGACAATCATATCAAGAATCGCTGCCTGACCATACTGTTCGAATGCTTCCGCAATTTTCTCTTTCGCTTCGGCTTCTGCAAGTCCTTTTAGTCTAATGACTTCTGCTTCTGTTTCCCCTTTCGCACGATCCGCTTCCGCTTTGGCAAGCCCGTCAATACGAA
>NZ_LKCP01000057.1:0-83702 GCF_001518755.1 Bacillus sp. AM 13(2015)
ATAGAGGGAAGATAAGGCTTTTTGCAATGATGTGACTTGAGGGCCTTTTGTTAAGGGCTTGGTGACTTTTAAAATGCCAGATGGCAGATTTGACGATTTCTGTTTGGAAACAGGTGCTTTGTGGCTCAAGCTTTCTGCCTGAACTGGTTTTCTTGTGCTTTTGCTGCCGGTATGCGCTGTGGCTATGCCAGCTTTAAACTGATCCCATCGTCCGAGAAGTTTCCTTGGACATTCTTTCCCGCTCCAATGTTTATGAGGCACTACATTTGATAAAGGAATCCCCAAATCTCCTATCAGCTTGCGAATGAGCCATTGGGCATTTTCGACTGCTTGTTCAAAGTTACCGTCTGCATTTTCACAAATTTCAATTCCAATTGACTTCATATTGCCGGTGCCTCTGCCATCCCCTGCGTGCCAGCCGTTTTCGTTTAACGGTAAATGCTGATAAATCACCTGATCATCAACAGTGTAATGCCAGCTGACACCGGTACTTGAACGTGCAACAAACGCTGCATGACTGGCCGCATTAGCACCTTTTGCACTATTTGACGTATTATGCACTGTAATATAGAGCGGCTTCATCGTGTTTCCTGGTCTGTTGCGATGTTGTTTTGGGATCAATGCTTGAATGATTTTCACCATGTCGTTTCTCCTTCAAGTATTATTTTGTTAGCCCTCTTTGTTTCAGAGCATCTTTTTGTAATTGGCCTTTGTAGGTCACATAATTGTTTTTAAACCAAGCTATTACCGCTGTGACCATAGTAAAAATCGTAGAACCTGCCACATAAAGTGCTTCACCTGCGGTTTGTACTTGCTCCTCACTAATCGGCAGCACCGTCTGTCCAAACATGACAAGCGTTTGATTGATCAGAGCAATAAAAAGAAGCACTGTGCGAATCACAGTGCCTTTGTCGAATGTTTTCATGATCTTTCCTCCTATTTTAAATTTCGTTCTATTTTGTCGAGTTTGTCGATCACGACGTCATACTTTTCACTAAACTTTGCTAACACATCATTTTGCGCCTCGATTTGCTCATTGAGCTTGTTTTCTCGTTCCTTTGTTGTGTTTAATACGTAAAACAGCACCCAACAAAACAACACTGCAAACGGTCCTTGTGTCATTAAATATTGAGTCAAATCCATTTCCACTGCACTCACCTACTCCCTCACTTTGCGCGTCTTTAAAGAAGGCAAAATAAAAATGCCTATTCAGCGTTTGTTGGATATTCTTCTTTTGTTATTTCTTTGTATTGTTCCGGCGTAATCTTCTCGAAACGAACAAATTTTGCTACATCTTCATTTTCATAACACTTCCATTGATAGAACAATGAAATACTACGGAACCAATCCAATTAAATGACCCCCTTTTCATTCAGCAACATGATAAGTTCTGATATTGTTTTTGATTGTTCTTCTACTCTCTTTTCTGACTCTGACAGCTGCTGAAGCAGATCAGCATTTTGCTGTTTTAATAGATCAATTTCTGATGGTGGCAGCGGTTTTGGCTGCAAGCTATCAATGTATTCCTGTGTTGCCGACTCATACCATGCTCTTTTCGTTTCATTGTATTTACCTTTGTACAAACCATCTTGAGGTCTTACATCTGTATATCCTTTTGGGATGTCTGCATCCTCTTCAATTTCTATTTCTTCCCCTGGAAGGTAATTGAATTTTTCGTCGTATTTATATATCCAGTTCATTTCATCCCTCCTGTGCCGCCATGAATTTAAAGCCGAAAGTAATAAATTCATTTGGGTTTGTTGAATTGGAGACACTTTGTATATACACATTACCATCAGTATCAATATGTGTTCTGTGTGTTTGTGGTGTTGAACCAGCGCCGATACTAGATGCTACCCCTATGAAATGAATATCCTGTACTGGACGATAACCACTTGGCAATGTAAAAACAGGTACTGCAAAACCGATAGTTCCCCCTGTAATAGAACCAATTAACTCTACCTCTCCAAATGGATTCTTATAAAATTGCACTTTTTGAGTGCCGTATTGTTTCCATCCGTTTATTATTGTTGTCGGGGATTTCCATTCTATTTGCTCTGCGCTGGTTAACAAACGTTCCCATTTTGACCATACGCTATTTACAACTGTTTTTCGCCATGTTCGGCCGAGATTATCAAAAGCAATAATAGAACCGTAGTTTCCTGCACTATTACATACCCAAACCCCTCGTAAAGCAACACCTGGTCCGTTAATAGCTGATGTGTCTGAGGTAAAATGTACAAAACCTTTATAACGAGGTAGTATGTCATGAAAATCAACAGAATTGATTATGTGAAATTTTCCAAAACCATCTGGATTGGTAATAGGAAATGCTTGAATAGCATTTAAATCTTTAGCTGTGAGCTGCCTTTCCCATTCAGTCCATGTATAGTCAGTCTTCCTAATTCTATAAAAAGAGTTCAGACCATTGACTGCATCATAGATAGCTTGTAGCAGGGTATTCCCATAACTGATAACAATCATAAACGCCCTTTTGATCTCTTTTGGACCATTTAGACCTGCATTATAAACGAGATACATTCCTGTTTCCGTAATTTCGTTATAGTCGGTGGTCTCACTTGTACCTTTATAAAAGGGTTGACCGTTATCCCTTGTTATTTTATGAAGCTGACTGTTGTTCCATTTATCTTTTTCAGCTGCTGTCGGAATTTGAGTCCAAGTGATAGATAAATGGCTAGAATTATAGTAGAAGTAATATGCATTGCCTGATGTATCTATCGCAAAACCTGTTCCAATGTTATTTTGTCCCACTGTCTGTATCCCTCTAATGGCGAATTGTGAAGGGCTATCCTCTATTCCACTGGGCGCATAAAATGTACATGTCCCTTTGTCTTTAATTGAGTCATAAATTTTTGAGCCGACAGGAATATTTAAAAGTTGTACTCCATTATCTCCTGTAATTTTATACAGCTGCGACTCATTCCATTTCTTTTTTTCTAGTTCTGAAGAGTGTTGGCTAGAATCACCGATATGAAGAGTTAATTGTTCTGATATACCAGTGTCGTTATGAATCAGTATTTTCAACATATCGTTGAATAGATCAGCATGAGCTTTATCACTCGTTTCAAAAGAACGAGGAGTTTTTATATCCAATTTGTTCTCTCCTTTGTTTCAATGAGATTGAGAATAATTTATGATTTAATAGTTTTTTAACGCCATCGCAACAACCTTTTTTCCGGCAAAAAAATAAAGCCATTAGGCTTCGTATTTGTCTCCTGTTATGTCTTCATAGTCATCTGCCGAAATCCAGCCAATGCTTACATAAAATGCAATGTCCTCTGGGCCGTAACATTGCCAGTCCCAAAATTGTTTGATATCTGCTACAGTTGGAAACATCATTCTGAAGTCCCCCCTTTCTGCATAGCCAGTAGTTGCGTTAATTGTTTTGATAATAAAGCATTTTGTTTCTTTAAAAGTTCTATATCACTTGGTGGGAGAGGGGCTGATTTTAAGCTATCTATATACTCCTGTGTCGCTGATTCATACCATTGTTGTTTTTCCACATCAAAAGCTGCTTTATAAAAAGAAGGATTATTGGGTGGAGCGATTGTTGTGCATTGATCTGGAATGACATAATTACCTTCATCATCCCTTTCGAACACTTCGATAGGTCTGACCAATTCATTTTGATGATTGTATTCATAGGCTTGTATCATCTTTATCACTTCCTTAATTTAATGGGACGACTGTGTCAAAATAATAGCCAGTTACTGCACTGTTATTCACTGCATGTAAACCGGTTAATTTTAGCTCTCCTGTCTTATATATATATAATTTACTATGACCGGTTGTACCCGATACTGGTACTGATACTACTATGCCTTTATCAGGTAATCCATTAATTGGAATTTTACCACAAATAACTTCTCTATTCGCTACTAGATGACCTCTCAACAATAATAAGTTTCCCCATTTAACATATTGAACTGGTCTGTCACCAATAGAAGAACCATTATCTAATGTGACATCTAGCCACTTGACACTTTCAAAATCAGCATCAGTTACTATTTTTTTCCACCCTTTGAAAACACCGTCAGTATGAACAGTACCAAACCAATGAGTGTTGTCATAACTTCTAATGATGTGAATAGTCTTTCTACCATTTACAGTTTCTAAGATATCAATATTAAACCAAGAAGAATCATTATCGACAGGCATATTTAAAACATTAGATCCAACAGCAAAGTAAAATCCGGATGGCAGCGTTAATATATCGGTACCTATTGGCATTGAAAGTCTTAATCCCTTTGAGTTTAATAGGTTATGGTCATTGAGACGCTTCCAACCGCTCCACTCTTGTTGGGTACCTGTTACATCAGTTGTAGAACGGTTAATATAGACATCTCCTGTATTGTTTGCACCGATGACCCAGCCGTAGGTATTTTCACTAAAAACAGACAAAGCCCTCATGGAACTTCTTGTCGGAAGATCTGGATGTGCTTCATGGATGTACCATGAGTGAACTCCAGGCAATTTTATCAATTTATCTAAAATACTAGGATCATCTGCATTAATTCTTTCAAAAGCTTTTCCATCATCAGCAGTGATTTTAGATAATTGTCCTGCATCCCATTTGTTTTTTTCATTTTGGGTCGGCATTTGCACCCAGTGGATTCCAATGTCTTTCACATGATAGGAAAAACAAAATGAGTTGCCTGATGTGTCAATTGCAATTCCTACACCAATATTGTTTTGTCCTACAAGCTGGAAGCCTCTTAATGCAGCGTTCCCAATAGCAGGAGAATCAACTACTCCTGAACCTCCTGGGGCATAGAATGAGCAAGCACCTAGCGCTTTAATCTCCTCATAGATACTGCCACCAGCAGGGATATTAATCAATTGGGACCCGTTATCATTTGTCATTTTATATAGCTGGGATTCATTCCATTTCTTCTTTTCTGAACCAGAGACGTGAGGGTTTGTATCTTCTGCATGCTGATGAATTTGAGCTAATAGTTCTGTATCATTTTCAATCAAGGTCTGCATCATCTTATTAAATAAATCTGCATGCGCTTTGTCATTTATCTCAAAAGAACGCGGTGTTTTTAAAACCATATTTCTCCCCCTTATAAAGTTTTAAAGTGATTTCAACTCTTTTATGTCATGTAATATCTGTGTCATTTGTTTGGTTAAAAAGGCATTTTGCTCCTTTAATATTTCAAGATCATTAGGTAATGGTTTTGTTTTTAGGCTATCGATATATTCTTGCGTAGCTGTTTCCTCCCATTTCTTTTCTTTAGGATTAAATTTTGCAATATACGATTCAACAGGAGGAGGTACATCAGTAAAACCTTCAGGAATTTTTTCATGTTCATTGATGAGTTTCTCTTCACCAGGCACATAAATCAATTGATCATTATATTTATAAATCCACATTTTAGTTCCTCCTATAATGTACTGAATTTGATTAAAAACGTAATGAATTCTGTAGGATTGGCAGAGTTAGAGGATAATTGTACACATACTCTTCCGTCGTTTGTAATAAATGTCCGATGATATTGTGGTACCCCAGATGTACCAAGACTTGAAGCAACCCCCACATAATAAACAGAATGTTTCGGGCGGTATCCCTCTGGAAGGACAAAAACAGGAATTTCACCTAAGGCACCATCTCTAACAGCACCATTTATCTCCACTTCTCCCAAAGCATTTTTACCAAAACGAATAGGCAGTGCACTTGAACTATATTCTTTCCATCCGTTTAAAAGTCTTGGAGTGGTCCATGTAATTTGTTGATCAGCTTCACTCAAATTACGTCTCCAACCTTGCCAGCCTAAATTTAGATCAAGGTAATTCGTATACATATTGTTTTTGTTATCAATAGCAATGACCCATCCATAAGTTCCTTTATTATTACTATCAGATGAAGTAAAATGATAAAATCCTCTGGCAGATGACTCAGAAGGATTATCTTTTGCACCAGCCACGGAATAAAAAGTGCCGAATGTTTTACCAGTTTCAGATATTTTATCAAGAAGACTATCTGCTACATCTACAGATACACGAACACCACCTGTGTCATTAGTAATTTTAATTAATTGACTTCCATTCCATTTGTTTAAATCGTTTATACTCGGAAGAGGTGTCCAAGTAATAGTTGTATGCCCATGATTGTAGTAAAAGCTGTATGCCTTCCCTGCTATATCTACCGCAAAGCCTGCCCCTATGTTATTTTGGCCTACTATCTGCATACCTCTTAGTGATATATTTGAAGATGATGGAGAATCTTCTACTCCAGGAGCTGCGTAAAATGTACATGTTCCTTTATCCTTAATTGCATCAAATATTTTTGAATCCGCTGAGACATTGATAAGCTGCATACCATTATCTGCAGTTATTTTATAGATTTGCGAGTCATTCCATTTTTTCTTTTCTTCTTCAGATGCATGTAAGTTCATATCTTGAGTGTGACTCGTAAGCTGTTCTAACAGTCCATTGTCGTTTTCAAGCAAGGTTTGAACCATTTCATTGAATAAATCAGCATGAGCTTTGTCACTAGTTTCAAATGTTTTCGGTGAATTTATTTCCATTAAAATCCCTCCATTAATAAATATCATCAATCTCAAAAACGAATTCGATGTCACCGTCTTTTTGTTTGTCTGTCATGGTGCGGATGGCCGTGAATTTGCCGTCTTCGTCGACGAGTGCTAGTTCGTTGATCACTTCTCCTGCCAGTTCTCCTTCGGCGATCGTGCAGGTGTAGCGGATTTTTGCTGGTTCCATGAAGGTAAATGAATCAATATTTTTTTGGACTAGTTCTTTTTTGAGTTTTTGTTCCGTGCCGTCTAGTGAGATCGGTTTTCCATCCTTCGTTCCCCCATTTCCAAATGCCATTTTGACGACTTTTGTGAGTTTTGTTCCTTCTGCTCTTGCCTTTGCCATTTGTTGACGTGCATACAGTGTTGTTACGGTTAATTGATCAGCCATTGTGATCCTCCTTATAAATCTATTTTTTTAGAAGTTGCTGCGAGCATTTTTGATCCGTCCAGCGGAACAGATCCATCAAGAATCCAGTAATGGTCCTTGATTAGTAAGCTTCCACCCTGCTCAGTTTGGACATGTACTGGCAGACGGAATGTCATCTTCTTTTTGGTTTGATGCTGAAGCTGATTTTTTGTGCGTAAAGTCAATGCCGCTTCTTGCTTCGTTTCATGTACCGCTCCAGTCATGACATAGTTCATGCGATGTGCTGTTTCCGACTGATGTTGAAGCCGCATTCTCATGTTTAATGAATGCCGAAAACGAGCAGGCACATCCGTTGTACCTCGTGTTCCACTGAGATAAAACGTACCATTTAAGACAAATTCACCATTGAGTAAAATCGGGATATGATCGAAAAAACCCACCCTGCTTCGCAGTGTGAGCCTCACGTGATGATCATTTTTTTCATGTACGTCGGTATGATGAAAAGCCGTGAACGTATAAGCCAAGTGAGCAGGCTTTAACGTTTCAAGAATTTCTACAATATATCTCGTGTTTTGCAGATCATCAAGGTTCACACGTAAGGCGAAGTGATAACGATTGGTTGTGAGACGGATGATAGCACTTGGATTCTTGAGAAAGCGATTCACTGATTTCTCTAATGAAAGATACGTGATTGGCGGAATATTTGACATCATATTGAGTAAACGTGCTCTACGCAGTTCAATTGAATCATCTGATTCCCGCTGCACCTTCAGCATCCTTTCCCATCTATTCAATCCCCATGTCGCTGTTAAAGGAAAGAACTGATCCGTTAAATCGAAAATGGATTCGTCCAATTGCTCAAATTCCGGTGCCTCTGTCTTGAGCAGGTGAACCACTTCATAAATTTCTGTAAAATATGGCGGCAAATAGTTTTTCATTTCATCTTGTTTGCTCAATAACCTTCACCTGCCTAAGACGCGGAATCTCAATGTCCTGTAATACTAAGTTTTTCGACTCGCCATTCAATAACACATCTGCATAATCTGACACACTTTCTGAATGATACAAAATATCATTTAAGGCGGACATTCGAATGGTACTCTTTTCAAATGCGATTGATTTCAACAACGTCTTGACCTTTTCTTCTATTTCTTTCTGAGCTCCTTCAAGGGTCCAGTCCATTTGAAGTTCGACAGCCACTTCTATGTCGATATCCAGCCATTTGGCGCTTTCAACGGTTGCTTTTGAACCGATAGGCGCTTGTCCTTCTCCTTCACCTGGCACTGGGTCGATATATTCCTGTACCCTTTTGACAAGAAGGTCTGATGCAACATCTAGATTGCCATCTGTGATGACGATTTTGACCGTCCCTTCTCCGTTCCAAAGCGGGAACACTTTCGCTCTGCCAACACCAGCTACTTCCTCAGCCCATTTTTTATAATGCGCCCTGTTGGCACTGACAGCCTCTCGCCTCGCACGTATTAAATATCGATCGTATAATGAAGCGTCATCTTCCTCCTCTTGACCAGGTATGACCAGTTCTTTCATCGTAATCGATTCAAGTCCTGGAATTGTATCAAGTGACAGCAGCGGCTGATCTGTTAATTGAACATTGCCTGCTTTACCAGGTGTCTCGCATTCTAGCGTGCCATCCTTCGAATATTGGAAATAAACGTCTTCAATAAAAAAACGTGAGCCAGCTGGAATATTGATATTTTCTGGCTGAATGGCCGCTGACCAAACCGCTTTAGTGGCTGGTTTTCTTTCAATTCCTACTTCAGCAGCCCGCCGATCTAGAAACTCTCCTTGTGCTGTATCTGCAAAGACCAGCTCAAACACTTGATCAAGCCAAATATAGGATTGGGCCAGTTCAGCGGCAGCAGGTGCCAAGGCATTCCAAATCACGCTGTTTTCTCTTTTATCTATATCATCTGGCAGTCTGTCCAGCATTCTTTCCATTAATGCTTCGTACGTCTGTTCCTCAAACATCGCCCTCCATCACCTCCTCTATTTCTAATGTTCCCTCATCTGTGACAATAGCTAATTTGACATGAAACGAGTCATTTTGCTTTGTGACCTCTAACTCTTCAATATGATCAATCCGCTCGTCAACGAGCAGTGCCTCCTCTAGCAGCCTTGGAATCTCCATTTCTTTGTATTCATCCGTGGCTTCTGTATCCGTCAACAGCTCCTGAATTTCAGTGCCAATGTCGTGACTGTAGATAGGATGTGCATACCGCTCTGTCCTAAGTGTCATATAAATAAATTGCCGGATTGCTTCAATACCTGAGATGGTTTCGCCTGTCAGTCTGCCAGTTTCAAAATCTATTCGATACGTCGTCGAGGTTTCAACCTCTTCGTCTTCTTCTACTTCCTCGATTTCTTCCTCTGGTGAAAGTGCCACGTTCATCACCTCCCTTACAATTTGTCGATGATGTAAAAGGACTGTCCTCCTGCCATTGCAAGCACCATAATACTGTCTCCTCTTTTCAGCTCATCATCCTCACCCTTATTTAAGCGCTTCGGCCAAATCAGTAATTCTTCTGGAATGATCAGCTTATGATTTTCATTTAATCGGATGCTCAGCGGGGAAACTGCCGTGACTTCTCCAATGACAAGATCGATTGGAGATTCTGCGTCTACTGCATTCACTGCCAATCGTTTAATCGCTTCACTTAATCTCACGCTTGATCACCCTTTGGCATGGAATTTTTCTCAACAACATCAATGGTCATGGTGTGTTTCACCCCACTGAATTCATGTTTGTCTTGATCGATCCAGTAAGTTTTTTTTACGTTGATTTCAGGAATTTTCAAATAGATTGGGAGACCGCTTTGCAGCTCAGGAATTCCTAGCGCTTGGATGCTTTTGACTTCTTGTTTGACGCCTTTTTTCTCTGCCAGCCGTACTTTGGCTCTCTTTTGCAGCTGCGGCTGGTTAATTTGCCCCGTGACTGTCTCAACATGCTGTAAAATACCGTATTTATTCTGACCGGCTTTATCCTGTTCGATCACCACAATCTCGGATTTACTGCCTTTTTTCTTATTTTTCCCCTGTTCATCAGCAGACGTACGCATCTTAACACGAGTGGCTGTCTCTTCAATCGAGGTGCTGTATTGATAGCTGATGAGATTGACGCCTGATTCAATGACCCATACGTCCTCTGGATCAGGCCAGGCTCTCAGCCCCATCTTGCCTTTAGCAGAATAGATTTGATAGTTTCTTCCCGTCTGCCGCTTCGTTTCTTTCAATGCTTTCAATATCATGTCATACAGGCTCGTATCATTTTTAAAGACTAGTGATTTGATGACATGTCCTGTATTGGCGATTGAGGTCATTGGAATTTGAAAGTCAGCTCCAATCCGCCTTAAGATTTGATCTGCTCTTTGATTTGAAAAAACATAGACATCTTGGTTTTTCACCAAATATTGAAGCATATCGTATGCGGTAAAAGTCATCTTCCCTTCAACAGGTGTCCGGGAAAAAACGATGCCTCTAAAAAGCTCTTTTCCTTTCCATTTAAAAAGAACCGTGTCCCCTTCCGAGACACGGTAATAAGTTTGACTGCCTTGCTTTGTGATAATATTTGCCTGAATTGAGCGAGGGGCTTGATACCTTTGCCCCTGAAGTGTCACACTCTCTGTGACAAGCTCATACATGGTGCCGCTTCTGATGGCAAAAAGCTCGATCAATGCCAGCCCCCCTATTGTGGTATTTTTAACCTTTGTCCAGGGAAAATCCAATGCCCCGGCTGCTTAATATTACGTCTGCTACGTTTAATCATCGCTAACTTATTGGCATTCCAAATACGCCGCCATTTTGTACTGTCGCCATAAAACCTGCCAGAAATGGCCCATAGCGTATCTCCTTTTTTGACGGTGTACATTTTTGGTGGTGTTTTTGAAGGCCGTTTCTTTTTCGTTTGTTTTGCTTTTTTCTTTCGTTTGATTTTCCTAGGCGATGCAGTTTTATATTCCTTTAACTCGATCGTAAATTCACGATCTCCAATATCATATGACCCTTCCTTGTGGGTGAAGCTTTCAATGCTGCACGTCATGTTGATTTTTGTCCCAGTTACAATCAATCGCACGGATTTCTTAGAACGCATCATTCGTTCAATTTTCGCAATTGCATTCTCTGGTGATGGAATGCCTTTATATTCAGCAATCGGCGAATATTTCTTAGGAAATAATGAGGTGAATGATACTTGTTTAGCCGATGGTACGTCAATAAAAGTCAGTTCTCCAAAAGAAGCGACCTTTACCGTTTCATTTTGTACGTTATTTGTGATTTCGAGTTCGGATGGAAGGACAGGGAATCGCAACTTGTCCTTTCCTTGGGAAATCCACAATTGATACACTGATTTACCCATCAATCACGACCCCCTTCGTTCCTGTATGAAGCTCTACTTCAAGTTCATCTACAAGCATTTGTTTAATTTTTTCGACTAGCGATTGTTGATCTTGTCCATTATGGAAATGCTGATCTCCATTGAATTGAATCGTGATTTGTTTATTACCTGACGATGATGTTGTACTGCCTGTTGACTGAGCTGAGGTGACTTGCTGCATCTGTGCTTCTGGTAAAGGAGCAGATGCATTTGATGGATCATATACTTGCATCCCAAGTGCCTTAGCTGCCTGCGTCAATAAATACCTTCCGCGAATGCCTCTTTCCTCGGGAATAATCCATTCACGTTTGTTTCCTTCACCGACTCTAGCCACCTGCTCTTGAGTAATCAATCCGCCATTTGCGTAGCCTTTATAAGGGCCGCCTCTTCTCATACTTCGTAATCCCGGCGTGTTGAAGACTGTTCCATATCTGCCCTTAATGTAGTTAATGGCTGCTACGGCATTATGAATTGGGTTCCAAATGTCATTCATGCCCTTGCCTTTATTGGCGTTAAACGTCGTTCCAATGGTTTGCATTAAACCTTTAGAAGGTGTTCCCTTTTTGGCATTGGAATCCCATAAGTTGATCGCTCTCGGATTTCCACGTGACTCATGCTGCGCGATGGTCATCAGACCTGGAAGCCAGCTCATAGATGTGCCAGTTGCCATGATAGCCGCCATGAGCCATTGTTTAATATTAAGCCCTGAAGCTCCCATACCGCTGAAGGCACCGATTAATGAACCAGCTTGATTTTCAGCAAACTTTTTCACATCAACTGAGTCGAGCCCTTTGACGACACCAATTGATGCAAATTTCCCAAGACTCATCATGACGCGTGAAGGGGAATGAATGTCTAATTCCTCTCTAAACGCCTGTTCTACTTTCTTCGCCATTTCTTTGGCCGCTTGCGTGACTTCGCTTCCTTTGGAACGCATGCCGTTATTAAAGGCGTCAATCATTCCTGAACCCCAGCTTGGTGATTCTTGTTTTGCTTGCAGGAATGGTTGTTTGATGTGTTGATCTACGTATTGGCTCGTGCCAATTGATGTGGCATTTTGGCCTGCTGCAAAACCACTAACCGTTCCAGAACCCCAAGTTGGTGATGCGGTCATGACTTGTTGGTATGGTGTTTTTACACGACTTTGCAAGAAGCTGGCTGTACCTGTTGGTGTCATCTGCTGACCATTTGCAAAAGCTGAAACCGTTTGTTGACCATACTTTCCTGAGTCTGATGTCAATTGACCAAACGGCTGCTGAATATTCTTTTGTTTCCATTGATCAAGGGAGATTACTTTACGATTTAACCCCTGTTCAAAATCGTTATTAAATTGCTCGCCAATGCTGGAGGCTTGAATGTCCCCCGTCACCGAGACCGATCCGTCTATTGAACCGACAGAAGATGATGCAGCTACTGCTGTAGGAGCTGGAGAGCTTGACACTGAATTTCCTGCCGCTCCGCTTGGTACAACAGACATTCCAAGTTGAGAAGCTGCCTGTGCCAGCAGCATCTTTCCGCGTCCTCGGTTATTTTGAGTTGGAATGACAAATTCGTTACCTGCTTCACCGACCCATGATAAGGTTGGCTGAGTGATATAGCCGCCTGTGGCATTATTATCAGCGCCTCCAAAGACATGTTTCAAAACAAAATCAATACCACCGCCAGCCTTATCAAAAATCTTTTTGACCCAGCCAAACGCTTTAGAAAACCCCTCACCAATAGCTTCTGCTACTTTTACAATCGGCTTTTGAATGTTGTCCTCAAACCATTTGGATAATCCATCCCATATATCTGTCACGACTTTATACGCTTCTTCAAACTTTTCCCCGAAACTGTCTTTAATGGTTCCTACCGTATCTACAAGAGGATTCCACACATTTTCCATAAACCATGTCGATACAACCCCAAAGATTGATTGTATCTTTTTCCATGCATTTGATAATGCTGTCCAAATCCCTGTAGCGACTGTAACAACTGTGCTGCTTAGCGGCGTCCAAACGTTCTCGATAAACCACCCTGCAACTGCACTGAATGTTTCTTGGATCCACGTCCAGGCATTGACTAGGCTTGACCAAATGGTCGTTGCTACCGTAACGACTGTACCGCTTAACGGTGTCCAGACGTTTTCGATAAACCAGCCTGCTACTGTACTGAATGTTTCTTGGATCCACGTCCAGGCATTGACTAGGCTTGACCAGATGGTTGTTGCTACCGTAACGACTGTATCGCTTAACGGTGTCCAGACGTTTTCAATAAACCACCCCGCAACTGTACTGAATGTTTCTTGGATCCATGTCCAGGCATTGACTAAACTCGACCAGATGGATGATGCTACTGTGACAACCGTGCTGCTTATTGGTGTCCAGACATTTTCTGTGAACCAAGTCGCAACTGTTGACCAAACTTCAACAATTTGATCTTTAATTTCAATGGCTTTTTGGCCAATCTTTTCAAATCCGCCGCCATCAAACCATTTTCCGATCGTTTCACCGATAGATTCGCCGCCCATACTTCCAG
Source organism: Bacillus sp. AM 13(2015) (assembly GCF_001518755.1). Taxonomy (NCBI): domain Bacteria; kingdom Bacillati; phylum Bacillota; class Bacilli; order Caryophanales; family Bacillaceae; genus Bacillus; species Bacillus sp. AM 13(2015). Next base: position 13,835 of record NZ_LKCP01000057.1, read on the forward strand.
CAATGCCGCCTACTAGACCACCGATGGCTGTACCTACTCCTGGAACTACGCTTCCAATAGCTGCACCTGCTGCTGCACCTGCCATCCCGCCGGCGATACCGCCTCCAGTCGTACCGATCTTTTCACCAGCATTCTCTTTTTTCATACCGATTAAATTTGTTGCACTAAGTAAACCACCTAGAATAGGAACTTTCTTTAATAATTTGCCGCTCCCTTTACCGATATTTTTTACCGCATCCCCTAGTCCACTTAACCCCTTGCCACCTTTCATTAGACCCGTAAGTCCGCCAACTGAAGCTGCGATACCCGCACCTTTCTTTAGTCCACTAGGGATTTTTCCAAATAACTTACCTGCATTTGTTTTCAGTTTCCCTAATTTACTTGGAGGCCTTCTATTCATTTCGGTTCTTGATGTGGCATTTGGATTTGTTGGTCGTCTCGGTGAACGGCCATTTCTCGCTTTAGTCGATCCTCGGCTGCTTATACCTCTTGCACAACAAGGGCAACAACTACTGCGAAACAAACCTTTTCCACCTCGCGGCTTAGGCTGCGTTTTAGGAGCCGAATTAGATGGTGCAGTTGTCGGAGCCGTTGTTGGCGCTGTTGTTGGCGCTGTTGTTGGTGCTGTTGTTGGCGCTGTTGTTGGTGCTGTTGTTGGTGCCGGAGTGGTACTGCTATTTTCACTTGATTGATCACTTGCTCCAAAGAGACGATCTAATCCAGTCTTCACCCATTGATCTAGTTTTTTTTCAGGATTAAATTTAATCTTCTCTTTAATTCTTCCGATCACATCTTGTTTGTACTCTTCCATTTTATTTTCAACCCAAGGAAGTGCTTTTTCATCCCAAAACTTTCTAGGACTCAATTTTTCCTTCACTTTGTCTGCAACGTCACCTGCATATTTTTGAATTTCATTTAATCCTTTATTGGCAAAGTTCTGTAGCAAACTCTGTTTAGGTTCATCCGTTTTAGCTGATGGACTAGCAGCCTCAGGCTCTTTTTTTATGGTTTTTTCTTTCACAACAGACTCTGCCTGATCTCGTTTTTTCAGCTTACTTTTTGCATTGTCTTGAACTGACACTCTGATTTCGTGTTTGGACATCGTCAAGCTTTTGAGTGTCTTTTTGATTCGTTGAATTGCTGCGGTGGCTTGGTCAACCATGTTTAATCGCATATAGTACGTTCTGTTGATGAGCTGAAGGATTGATTTTTTGATTGATGATATTTTACCTGATAATTGATCGTTCAATTTAAACGTCATCATCATGGGACTTGTCCCCACTTGTCTCAAACGATCTATGCTGGTTTTAATGACATCCAGTCCCTTTGCTTGAATGGATATGACCATATGATTCGGTAACATATTTAACTGATTTTTTAATGATTTTAGATCACGATAGATTCCCTGATCCAGTGTCATGGAAACAGCTGAAATTTTCCGGAGAGATAAAGTGAGATTTCTCAGCTTCTTTTCATCCATTTCTAGGCTTATTTTCACCGGTTTTCTAAATGGTTTGAGCTGCTTCTCAAACGTTTGAAACCGTTTTTGAATGCGTAATAGCTTTTTCGACACCCGGTCTTCTAATTCAAATCGCGCTGTAAGTTTCGCCATTTACTTACCTCCTTTCTTTGCTTCTTTTTCTAGCATGTCTAGTTTGTAGCTGATCAGTCCGAAAAGAAATGCTTTGAATGGTCTTGGTGATTCGTATAAATCAAGGAGTTCAGATGGGGAGTAGTGAAGTTCGTGCATCGCGTAATATAAAAACACGGCTTCTTTATCCCCATCTTTTATTAGTTTTTTGCTGCTTCTTCTAAATCTTCAATTTCATCTTCGAATCCGTTGATTTCGATCGCTTTGTTTAACCAGTTCGCATATTCACCGCCAACTGACAGGACACGTTTTGCTACTTCAACTGGATCTTGTGTGCTGTAGGCTTCTCTTAATTCCTTTGAACGGAAATCTGGGTAAATCGTCGATTCAATTGCAATACGTGCGTAGAAGCGCTGGCTGTCTAAGTCTTTTACACGTCCTCTGCCTTTGACATTTTTGAAGGTTGTGTTTTCTTTTTCCAGTTCATCAATACGTTCAGTTGTAATAGCTTTAAAGACAAAAGGAATGACATTCCCTTTTTTATCAACAAAACGCTTAGAAATCGGTACTTTGACTTCTTCCGCTTCTACTGTTTGTCCTGGCATAAAAAATGAAAGATCAAATGTTTGTTTTTCACTCATGTTTAAAAACTCCCTTTGTTATGTTTTTTTGAATGCAAAAAAGCACATCCATTTTTTGAATGTGCTTTCCAATCTTTTCATGTATAATTTTAATTGTACAATTGAATGGCTTGCTCAAGGGCGTCTGGCTCATCCCCGATAGGAAGGGGGTGATGCATATGTCAACATTTGAAGCGATTTCCCTCATGTTTTTATTCGGGATGTTTATCCTTACTTTGTTGACTTATATAAACAAAAAATAGACTCCCCTTGAGCTTTGGACGGTTGAAGGGGAAGTCTATCCTAAAAACTATCTAAATTGATTAGCCAGCCCCTTTGAGGGCCTCATTGTACATTGCCGGGATGTTAGAGCATCCTGGCTTTTTTATTGTATGCAAATAGCTTTGCATGTAAACATATTTTAATGAATCGAATACAAGACGCTGCCAGACGAAATTTAGACGGCTTCAAGACGGCTGTATTACAACTGCATTATAGCATATTCAGTTTTTAATTTGCTAATTAATTAGCTGATTTCCTCCACTTTTCTTAGAAAGTATTCTTCAGCTTCTCAGGAAGATCAAAGTCTTCAAACGTGAAAGGAACTTCTTCTTCAAGCGCCTCTGAATCAACATCCAATCCAGCGATTTTAGCTGAATCAAAGTTGACATCAAATAATGTCACACGCTCAGTGCCACGGCCTGATGATTTATCGTCAATGACAGCTTGAAGAGTGAAATATGGATCTTCTCCTTTTTTCACGTAATTGAGCATCAATTGAACGAAACGAGATGTAACTTTATAAAAGGTTGCCGTTCCTGTTCCGTTTGCTCCCGTTGTTTTATGACCAGTCATTCGGCGGCCCATGACGTTCACTTCTGATTTGTTTTTCTCCACGTTTGCTTCGAAGGTTTTGATAAATGCAAGCTCCTCACCTTCTAAGAAAAGACGACCTTCTTTACCTGAAATTGTATTTTGCGCTTTAAAAGCCATCTTACTTCACCTCCACATTGAAATAGAATTTTTCTGCTGCATCTACTGGTTGAACCGCTAAATCGATGATAAATCCATCACGATCTTCATTGAGGCCGATCACGATATCTGTTTCTGAGTTAAAGCCTGTAATGCCGCTGCCATCTTGAAGCTGTGTGAGATACTGGGTAATCAGTGTTTTCACAAGCTGCACACCATCATCTGATGCTGGAATGTCATTGCCATTGGCTTTGCGTAATTTAATCAGATTTTTTAATTCGAAAGTTAAATCATTGTTGATCGCATCAAGCACACGAATGATTTTGTTTTTCGCCATTTGCTGGTTCTTTTCAGCTGTGAAGCTTGTCAAAGAGTTAATATCTTTTTCAACACTCACGGTGCGATCTCTCGCATCAAAGGTGAAAATGAACTCCCCTTGTGATAATCGGTATTCTACTTGATCATTGTCAAGGCGTTCTAATGTATCGACTGCTCCTTCGTATTCAACAAAGGTGAGTGACTGATTGAAGTTTGCTCCGGCACTTGCACCTGCGACCCATGCTGTTGTTTGAGCAGGTGTTAGTTCTGTTCCATCTTCGAGTACAACACCGCTTGTCACATTGATGATTCCTTCTTGGTCAGCTGCGTAATTAGCCACAACCCCTTGCACCTTACGTCCTTGCTTATCACGTAAACGCTCGATAAATGAAGCGAAGGTTGCTTTTAATTGCTCACTATTATCGACTGGAAGGGCAATGACATCGAAGTATTCTGTTTCTGCTGCTTCTAGGAAAGCTGTATAATCTGCAACACTTGCCACGCCGTTTTTCCCGCCGCTTAGTGCCACACCAGCTGTGATGACTGCTTCACCTTCACCAGAAAATTGAACGTACTTGTTTTTCACAAGATCTTTGACATCAGTGACAACCTGTTTGTCCACAATATCTGTTCCAAGATAAGTGATAACATCGCGCTTTGTGCTATCAAGTACATTTTCTGCCACTTGTACTGTGATCTCATTTCCTTTTAGGCCGCCATAATTTGCTGTGACCACAAAGTTTTCAGCAATTTCAGCTTTAGCCGGCTCCCCTTCATTTAAGCGGTAAAGCAAGACCGTTTGCGCTTTTTTCTTTGCTTCACGGAAAAGAAGAAGTGACTTATCATCAATGTTAAGTCCAACCTTCTTATTTAAGTCTTCCATATTTGAAACGGAAATAAAGGTTTTTGGTTCTCCCCAGCTCATCACAAGAGGAAGTGCCACCGTACCTCGGTCGCCTAAAGTAATTCGCTGCTCTGCTGTTGTTTTAAAATTAAAGTAAATGCCAGGACGCTTTTTCTCTGTACCTGGTGTAAAAGTGCCTCCGTTCATTCTTTAAACCTCCTTGGACAAAAAAGCATCAATGTGCTTTTTCGCTTCTGTTTTTGTAATTGGTTGATCTTTGATATAAAAAAGAGCCCCTTCAAGGATTTCTGGTTTGACCCCAAAAAGATCCTTGCTGTGCTCCTTTAAGGCTTCAAATGAAAAGCCAAATTCTTTTTCTTCGCCGGCTGTTTGAGCGGGCTGTGCATTTTTAGTCTTGCTCACGTTTGATCACCCCATCTGAAAAGTTGATATCTTCAAGGCTTGCCTGTTTGTCTCGGTTGTACCAATAGCTGCTATCCCATGTCAGGACAATCGCTGCTACGCCTTGATCTATCATTCTTGTTTCCACTCTTTTTATGCGGACATAATCATCAAGCACCTCTCCGTCTTCACTCATCATCTGAATGATTTGACGATCAGCAAGCAATGCATCAACGATTGTTTCTGCCGCATCATGTGCTTTTTCTGTATCAATATGAAAGACTTTCACTTGCAGCGAATAAGATTTCATAAAGGTAGAAACCGTATCTGGACCACTGATCACTGTCACAGGCGGCACATAAACGGATGGCACTTGAAAGCGTTCTGGCAAAAGACGATCATACATTGTCACAGGAAAGTGTGTGTAGATATAATGCATGATTGCCCCGACTTCTTGATTCATTCCATCACCTCCCAAAATGTCGATCGAACCAGCTTTGCAGCTTTCGATCCAGCGACTGTTCAAACATTTGCTCATAGAGCATGACAGCATGATCCCAGTAGCCATTACCTTCAATCCATTGAGAGGCAAGCATCATTCCTGTACTTGCATTCGGATCATATTCAAAGCGGCTGCCAGTCCATCTGCCAGGCACCCATCTTCGCTCTCCACTTGAAGAAGTGGCATGTCCGTCATTGACATAGGAGGCATATTCAAGCTGCGTTCCCACTTCAAGTGTGAGACCGCCCTTTGAAAGGAAAAAATGATTCTCCTTGTCGCCTTGTGTAAAGGATTTTAGAAGCCGTCCTGTATCAACAGCATTCTCCTTGATTAATTCATCCTGAATGATGTCTAAAAACTCTAGGCCCATGTCCTCCAGCCAAACTTGATATTCTGCCTTTAAGCCGCCATCACACGCTGTCTGCAGTTGTGAAATCAGCCGGTCAAGTCCATCAATTTTCATAGATTTTCCTTCCTGACTGCCATCACTTCGATGTGATGATTTTTCACTTTTTTAGGCTGCTGTAATTTGAGTGACACGCCATTCCACACCATTTTGTCATGCAAGCGAATATCACTTCCTAAAGGAAAATGGACAAGATAGGATTGATAAATGACTGTATTCGGCTCTTCTTGCACAAGTGACTGGTTCTTTTCTATGACATAACAAGCTAGATCGGCCAGGCTGGGAGCATCGGGATAGGAAAGTGTCATTTGTAAATCATCAGCTGGTATTCCAAATTTCCCGCGGGCAGACTCCTTATGTTCAAGGTGAAAAAGATCACAGCGATCTGTTAATAGAGATTGATAGCTCATAATGATCTCACCTTTAGTTTGGCACTGCCGGCAGTCAATGTTGGTTCAATGTAATCTACAAGCAGGGCATATACATAGGGTCTGCCTTTCACTTGATCAGCTGCCTTTGCATATGAATAATCGCCCATTTTCTCTGACATAAAGCCTTTCATCATAGATTCGTCATCATTCAGCATGGCAAAATATTGGGCCATTTTTAATAATGCGATTCTTGCTTTTTCAGGGAGAGGCTGATATATTTTCGCTTGAGAAATCGTGACCTACGATCTGAAATACCGCAGCTTCTGCTTCGATAATATCTGCTGTCAGTCTTTCTACAGATCGATTTTTCACACGATCAAATACAGAATAGGCCTGCAGTTCTTCAGCAGAAATGATCATGGTCTGCCGTCACCTACTCTTTCACTTTCATCACTTTTGCTACAGCATCCTCTTCCTCAAATTTGCTGTCTAGCTTCGCTGTGAGGACAATAATAAATTTACGGCTGCGAATATCTTTTTCTACTTCAATTCGAATATTTCGAGAGAAACCTACGATAATATTTTTAGGATGTGTCAGCAAAATATCTGATACATCTGTTCCCGCTTCGTCATATGGCTGCATATTGGCAAGACCTTTGACCGGCACACCGAATGCAGAAGAAAGTCCGCCTTGAATGGCCGCATCTCCAAGGCCCGTCTGACGGTTTGCTACTTGATCCTTCCATTCAACTTCTAAGCTTGGGGATGTGTAGAAACGGAAATCCTGAGGAACGCGTAAATATTTTGACGGCATCGCTTTATAAGCTTGCTTAAACATTTGGCGGCTGATTTCCGCTCCATTTGCATCTACGATATGAGATACTGCTTGTTTTCTCACGCCATCCATTTGAGCTAGAAATGGATCTGCTGAAGTCGTATCGCCATTGACGATGAGCTCTTCAATGTCAACCGCTGCTCGTTCAGCGAGCATTTGCATAATCGTCTGCTGAATGCCGTCTTTCTCAATATTGTTTTCAATGCTGTCGTAGGTCATGTGGATCTCTGCGATGACCTCTTTCGCATTTAGCTGGACAGTGCTTGTCGCTGGGACAACACGGTCTTTCGCATCAAGCGCTTTGCCTTCTTCTGCTGGGCGCAAAATACGCTGGCCAAAGCCGATTTTTTCGATTTTTTGTGAATCACTTTCCATTGGAATGATACGTGCATCATTTAAAACGGTTGGTGTATTTTGCATCATTCTAATGAATGTGTTGGATTGGGTTGCGTTCATGAGACCGCCGGTTTTTAAGCTGGCAAGTGTCATTTCGGCCTTGCGAATCAACTCTTGATTTCTCACACTGTTTCCTCCTTATTTAGGCTTATAGTAAGCCATCCCATATGGGCTTTGTACTGTCGTTTTGTGTATCGTGGATTGTTTGTTTTGACATGCCGCGCGCTTTTTCAAGCATGTGAATCCGCTCTGAAATAGGCAAAAGCTGCTGCTGAAGCACTTGCTCAAGCGCAGCTTTTTCTCTGCTGGCTGATTTCTCTAAAGAAGAAAGCTGATGACGAATTGGTGCTACGACTTGTTCAAGCACCTTTTGGACAGGTTCTTCCCCAGTTTGATCTGTTTCCTGCTGTTCAGCATGCTGTAAGACGTTTTCGATGGCCATTTTTGCTTTTTCAAGCTCTCGTACTTGCTCCGTCGTCAAAGCGGCGTCTTGTTTTTGTACGGAGGCTGGCCTTTCACCAATCGTTTGAAGCACATCTTCTGTCTTCAAAATCTCCTGCACGATTGGCAGCAATTGCTCAAGCGCTGATCTTACACCCGCCTCATCACCATCACTTGACTGTAAGGTTTCCAGCAGGTGGTCTAAAACGCTCCAAAATTGTTGTGACATGTTTGCACCTTCCTCTTTCAAAAAGAAATTTTTCAGCAAAGAAAAAAGCCCTCTCTCATTCGTGCTTTGAGATAGGAGCTGATCTTGTTCTTCAATTGCTACGATGTCCGCCGTTCCTGCCATTGAATATCCTGTAATGTGGCCTTTCTGAATTTGATCCCAAATCTCTTGAGAAGCCTTTGTTACAAGCACCCAAGATCCTTTTCGGATCAGCTCACCGCCTACTTCAAAATCAGCTGGTGCAATGTATGATTCAACCACTTCTCCAACACCATGTTGAAAATCATGCTGCTTGTCAATGTGGCGGGCATCTTGCATAAAACCATGTGCTGCTCTTTCAATTTCTTTGGCAGACATAAAGTCTTGGTGTGCATCAGGTGTATTCGGTTCATACACGACACCATACACAAGGCGATGAGCATCTTCTGCCTTTGTCAGCACACTCACCTCTTTTTGAAAGTCAGGCTGGCTTTTCTTTGCCTTCATCAAAAAGAATTTCTTTTTGTTTGCGGCTCTGTCCACGTAGGAAACATGCGTAATTTTTGCGTTTTTTAATTCTCTTGGCATATGTTCACCCCCTTTCAAAAAAGCGCACGCGCTTCGGTTTATTCTTTCAACTGATCTGGCTCTCGTTGAGGCTGTTGTTCAGCTGATGTCATGCGGCTTTCTAAAGGTCTGTGATAGAGATCCTCCGGCCATTCCTCTAACGTTTTCCCAAGGATACGTCCCGCGAGATCTCGCAAATCGTTTGGTGACACTGCCCCAGCCTGAATAAATGGTGTCAGAACCTTGGCAATCTCTAATGGGTCTCTAAAGTCAGGACCATTTAATAGGAAACGGACATGCCAAATATCAAGATCCGGCAGGAAAAGGGTATTGAGTTTCCCTGTGATGAGATGCCGTTCAGGCTGAAATACCTGTTCTTCTGTTGTTTTCCGCGCCGTATCGGCTGTCGCTTTGTTATAGTCTTGAGACTCACCTGTATAAATAGGCGGCAGTCGAAAAGCAGAGCGGATTTTGTTTCTTGTTTTTTCATCGTATTCTAAAAAGAGTGCATCTTCTTGCAAGATCTCTGCTAAGGATTTGAAGTTCACTTTGACATTTGAAACATCTTCTTCTCCAGTTAACCCTTTTTCCGTCGGGAGACCTTCGACTTCAAGCAATAGAAACTTATGTGCATGATCAGAGCCTTCAATATCGTCCATATAATCTTGAAGCTGCTGATAGGATGACTCAGACAGCATTCCATTTTCGACAATGATGGCACCAGGTACGTGCCGCCCTTGTTTAAAATAAAGGTAGTTCAGTTCTTCTGCCTTGCGTGCCCCATACATATTGACGATGTTGCCAATCCAGCGGGGAATCCCATACGTTCCACTGCCGATTTTAAAATGAATCACTTCTGTTGCACGCAGCGACTCTGGGGTGGTGTCATCGTATTTGCCTGTTTCACAATGTAAAATGCGCGGATCACCATACTCCTTGAAGAAGACTTTCTTTTCATTGATCACCTGCACATATTTACGGAATCGCTTCTTTCGATTCATTGTTTTCAATTCGCCGTTTTCTGTATACCGAAATTCGACGTCGACTGGCTCACTCAGCTTGCAAATGCGGATATGGAGCGCATCTAAATACTCGATTCCTGCCGGCTTTCCCTGGCCATCTCGGAGAACTTCTAAAAAACCATTCCCTGTTTTCTCCCGGTCTTCGATGACATAGCCAAGCACCACATCAGCAGACTCATCATAGTTCATGTATTTCGTAAACTCTTCAAGTCTTGTCCATTCCTTCTCTGCTGCCTTCTTTTTTGCCGGTTTCACGCCTTCTGCATTAAAGTCAAAGGCATATTCTACACCAAAACCAAAGCCTAAAATATTGGTCTTATACGCATCAATACATTGCTGAAGAATGGTTGAATATTCTGCCATACTTTTTAATTCATTAATATTGTAAGGCGGGGGAACAATGTCATCCTTTTCGTAGGAAAATTCATCTGCATACATTTGTTTTGTATGATCAGACATGTTTGCCTTCATAATGGTTGCTTTCAATTGTTTCATTGTATGGACCTCCTCTCTCTGTTTGGACGGACACGCTCCGAGGCAGTCTGTTTCAAATCTGTCACTTCATAATCATCCAGCGCATACCAGATGGCTGATAATGTGTGTGGATCGATTTGAAATTCATCTTCCTCTAGACGTCCATCCTTATCTGCCTTATAGGTTAGTGATTGAAGTTCATAGATGGTATATGGACATGCATCAGAACAAATAATTTTCTTAAACCGTTTGATCTTTTTTGTATACTGTAAACGTGAGCCTTGGAACTTATGTGCCGCCACCATTTGAAAGCCGCGCTGCCGAAAATAGTGAATGGTTTTAGGTTCGGCTGCATCGGCTTTAATCAGTTCTTTTGATTCAATGAACTCTTTCAAGTCAAGGGCTGTTTCATCATCTGTTTTCCCGCGGTCGTAATATTCCCAATAAATATATAAGTACTTTTTTTCATGATCGACAGCTAGCCGAATGAGCGCATTGTATGATTCAACAAATCCAAAATCCATGCCTGCTCGTTTCAGCGGTCTGTCAATCTGCTGAATGGCTTCTAATACATCAGAATGGCTTCTCACCTCAAACTGAGGAAAAACCTTTGTGCCATTGATCCCGAAATATCCCTTCCTCGCAATGCGATAGAGGTCTGGATCATACTCTTTCAGCTCATCCAGCTGCTTCACGTAGCTTTTAGGAAGGAATAGATTATCTTCTGCCGTGGAGTGATGGTAATACGTATCCTTGATAACAACGGTTCGCTTTTTGTATAAGGTTTCATCATCTAAAACAAAACGCTTCAGCTGTTCATCTCGAAAAAAATGTCTATACGTCCAATTATCCTGACCAACAGGATTGGTCGATAACATCATATAAAGCGGTAAGGATGGATGCCTTAGCCTTCCAAGCAGCTCTTTAAATCCTTCATAAGAAACCTCTGAACATTCCTCAATCCAAATGATCGAGATGTTGTTGATTGATTTCAATTTTTCAGGTTTGTCCAGCCCTTTAAATAAGATGCTGCTGCCGTTTCGAAACGTCAGTGCAAGCGGCGAACTTCGGCACTTCACCACATGGTCGATGCCGAGGTCGCTGACGATCTCTTGTAATAAAGAAAAGGTTGATTCGCGGTGCGTATCATACACGTCTCGAATGACAAGTGCTGTCCGCTTTTCTTCCAGCAGCTTTAAGACGAGCTTTAAAGCAATGTGATAGCTTTTAGAGGAGCCATAGCCTCCAACTAAAAATTGAAACTTTTGATTCCAATCGAATAGAAAGTGTTCAAAGTGAGGATTGACTTCTTTTTCAATCAATGGCGTCATGAGTCGTCCTCTTTTCGCTTGATCATGATTTGAAGATCTTCCTCTTTTTCTTCACGCACTGCTTTTTTTGTTTTTTCGATCGTCAGTTCAATTTGTTTCAGCCTTAATCTTCGTTCATCCTTCGCATGTGCGAGCTCTTCAAACTGTTTTATTAAACGCCTGAGTTCACCCATTGCACGGGATTGTGCATTTAGAAACGTCGCATGCCGATCCCATGAAAATTGAAACGAATATTCTTCTGAGGTGATGTCTAGTTCTGGCTGAATGCCTTCTCCTGTTTCTTCTAATGAAGAAGGCATGTATGCCGCCTTTTTCAACTCTTTGATCATGTCCTCTTGATCTGCTACATACATGATTCGCTGCGCCCGAATAATGGCTGCATATTGAATTTGAATTTGATCCCAGATTAAATCAAGCGATGTGCGTCCATCCATTTTCTCCATGATTTCAATCGTTTCATCTGAAAGAAATTGATTGAAGATTGAGTGTGCTTGCTTTGACGAAGTTTTTTGTCTTTGCCATCCGTATCGCCTTTTCCACGATTTGACGGTATGGATCGAGACATTGTAATGATCAGCAATTTGCTGGTACGTCATCCCCTTCATATAATCCTGCTTGGCCTCTATCCGTTTATCTTTCATTTACATTCACCTGCCGCCTCCTTTTAATTCGAATGATTCCCTTTGAAGGAATCATTTGTGTAGGGCTAGCAAACATTCGTTTGGTCTTTCTAACTATAGGTGGCAACTGTAAGACAAGCTTTAGCTGATTTATTTTGGATAGAAAAAACGCCTATTCAGCAGCTCTGAATAGGCGTTCTTGTACTTTTTTGGACATCTTCGTCCGCGCTCTTTCCATATGTTTTTGCACAGTTCCTTTTTTGACATCCAGCATGACCGCAATCTCGCTAAACGATAATCCTTGTGTTGTGTGCATAAAGAATACATCCTTTTCTCGATCTGTTAAAACAGACAAAGCTTCATCAATTCGTTTTTTGTCTCTCTCACTGACTTCTCTTTCTTTCTCTTGAATAAGGGTATATTCATGTGATAAAGCCTCTAACACTTCTGGATTTGCAAGAATGGTTCGCTGATAGACTGAACGTCTGTCTAACCCTCTGCGCGCACCTGGCTCTCTTCCGATTTGTAGCCATTCTACTACGTATTCTAGATCGCTCACCATACTGGCGATCATTTTTTTATCATGCTTGTCTTGAACGGACAGCTGATGTTCTTCTTTTTCTTTAAATGGTTCATATTGTTTTCTAGCATTCTTTAAGGCTCTTTTATATTCAATGAGTAAATCTTGCATATTCGCTCTCTCCCTTTTTTAAGAAAATAAAAAACGGACACCAATCAGGTCCCCTTTTAACAGGGTCTTGATCAGTGTCCGCAGGCTTTCCGTCTTGGACGTATTATGATTTGATGTGTTTAGTCAGTTAGCTGATTTTAAAACCAATCTCGTGATCTACTCTTGCAAAATGACCTTTTGCCGTTTGAATAATGGTTTTTCCATGTTCAGGTACATCCATTTGATAAGCCGTTCCTACATTTCCATCTAACACGATGACTTGAATTTTTCCTTTTTCCATCTCACCGACAAATGTTTGGTTATCTTGAATGAATAGTTGTTTTGGCTCGTTCATATGCTTGTCTCCTTTTTTGGTGATGGCCTCGTGCCACTACCTACCGTATTGATAATGATTTCAACTCTTTCACACATACTATAAAACTGGGAAACTCTTAAATCGACAATCTGCAGAGGGACTTGATCAGCTATAGAATGAAGTGCTTCTTGAATATGCTGTAGACTTGGCTGTAAGATGCTGACGTGTATCGGGCGTATCAACCCTTTTTCTGCGTATGTACGCTTTTTTTGGCAGTCAGCAATGTTAAGCGGCATGTGATCAAATAAACGAATTTCAAGTGATAGTGCGCCTTCTAATTTTTGCGGGCATTGTACTTTTGCAGCTGATCGTATTCTTTTCATCAATGTCTCTTTTGTTAACAAATGTTCATGTTCAATGATTAAATGGATGACCATGTTATGATCTCCCGTCATCCTCTGCCCACTGGCGGATGTCTTGTTCGTTTTTACTCGCTTTGAGCAAGCATTTCAAAAATGTCATGATTTGCTTCCATCGTTTCACGTCGCCCTGATTCCTCCTTTATTGTCATCGACTTAGCTTTCAGGAGGGTCATATATGTCTCTTTCTCTTCTGCTGTGGCAAAAACAAACATCGGTTTCTGTTGAAAAAAGGCGATCCAGCCGCCAGCTTGGTCTAAACAAAGCTGCGCTTCTTTTCTAGCATCAAACATCAGCTGATGTCTCATCTTCTTCAGATCCCTCCAAACTGTCATCAATTTCTGTTTGGTATCCATATCGTTTCATGTCATATGACCAGTAGCTTTTTGGATAACCAAAGTTACTCATCTGTGTCACCATTGGATGTTCAATATTCATTCTGCTCGTCTCTCCTTTTCTAAGAACTGATCTTCTTCTAGATAATTACTCTTATTGTGTAACTTCTGACCAAAAAAAAGCTCTTGAACACCGGTATTTAGCAGATCTGCAATATGCTTTGCTATTTCTAAGCTTGGCTTCGTTCTGCCCATCTCTATATTCGCATAGCCGCTTGTGTACTTATAACCTAATTTTTTCGCCATATAGGTTTGTGTTTTTCCTTGCAATATGCGCTCTTCTCGTAAATTTTCAAGTTTCATCTTTCCACCTCTTACTCAATATGTGTAAGTTATATTCATTATGATAATATACACAAAACGAGTAAGTCAACCATATTTTTATTCTTTTTGTGTATTTATTTATCTTTTCCGTGTAATTCATGATAAAATTTACTCATAACATGAAAAAAGGTGTTTCTGATGGATAATTTGACTGGGAAGATTTTAACTGAATTAAGAGAGAAGCATGGATGGAGCAAGTCAACAGTTGCTAAAAAACTCGGATTAAAGGCGATGTCCACTTATGCAAACTGGGAATATGGCTTGAGAAAGCCCGACGGTGAAATGATTGTGAAAATTGCTGAGTTATATGGGGTCTCAACCGATTATCTTCTCACAGGTAAGGACAAAGGCAGACACGATGACGATCTTGCAGACGATCCTGATTTGCAAATTGCGTTTAAAGCCGCCTCAGATTTTTCCGAAGAAGCACGAAGACAAACCATCGATTTTATTAACTACATTAGAGAGAAAGAGAAGCAAAAAGGCCGTCAGCCAAAACAGCGAGACGACCAGTAATCACTCTTTCATCTGCTTTACGTTGCTGGGATGAACCCAGCTTTTTTTATACCTCTTTTTTCCCTTAAAAAAGAAAGAGCATATGAATAAAAAATCATGTGTTTTTTTAAATATATGTCTTTCCCGACATAATATGTGACAATTTTCACCATAATTACTCTTTTTTCACACATTTCAATTGACATATAATTCTATTAATATTAATATATGTATATACCAAAAAAAGGAGTGTTACCGATGAAAAAATTCATGAAAGTCTGTACATTGTCTTTAGCTGCTTTAGGTGCTCTTACGTTCTCCCAAACTGAAGGTGCTCATGCAGCTGCACAGCCAAAAGAACCAGTCATAGCAAAAGCTCCTATTATGAATAAAGTAATTACAGTGAACCGTACGCTTTCTGTAGGTTCTTCAATCGCCGTCTCTCTTCCAGCAAGCCAAATTTCTGTGTCGGGTGCAACGTATGCGATTCAATTAGATCAAACGGCTCCAAACTTCACTTGGATTCGTGCCGTACAACGCGGTTCAGTAACCGTTTCTTATTATAATTCACAAGGCGAGCTTGTCATTAACTATATTACGGTTCGATAAGCAATCTAGCTTTACATATCTGAAGGCGATGACATGGAGTCATCGCCTTTTGATGTTTAAAGTTGGTTTCATTTGATTCGTGATTGCCAACACCTCTCCATTATGTTAACTTTTAATAAAAATAAGTTAACATAATAAGGGAGGCATTAATGATGAAAGAGCAACTGTCTTTATCTTTGGAAGCGATAGCGGAGAAGGCCATGAAAAATGAACCGATTACGGTGCAAGAGGCTTTAGACATTCTTGAAGCTGACGATAGTGAATTGTTACCTATTATGCATGTAGCCTATCAAGTACGATTTCATTTTTTTCAAAAAAAGGTGAAATTAAATATGATTTTCAACGCAAAAAGTGGATATTGCCCTGAGAACTGTGGATATTGTTCACAGTCGATGATTTCAAAAGCACCGGTTGAAAGATATACAATGCTTGATCAAAAAACCATTGTGGCAGGGGCGCGTGAGGCTCTCAAAAGAAAAGCCGGGACTTATTGTATTGTGGCAAGCGGGAGAGCGCCTTCTCATAGGGAATTAGATGAAGTTACAGCAGCAGTAAAGGAAATCACTGAAACGATGCCTTTGAAGGTGTGTGCCTGTCTTGGGTTATTAAATGAAGACAAAGCGAAGCGGCTGAAGGAAGCGGGTGTTCATCGGTATAATCACAATATCAATACACATCATGAACATCATGCTCACATTACGACAACTCATACATACGATGACCGCGTGTCGACCATTGAGCAGGTCAAACAGTCTGGCATGTCACCTTGCTCAGGGGTCATTATTGGAATGGGTGAAACCAATCAGCAAATCGTTGAAATGGCTTTTGCGCTTAGAGCACTTGATGCGGATTCAATTCCAGTCAACTTTCTTCATGCCATTGAAGGAACACCGCTTGAGCATCAAGAACGGACACATCCGATCAAAGCATTGAAAGTGCTGGCAATGATGAGATTTGTCAATCCAACAAAGGAAATTCGGGTATCTGGAGGTAGAGAGTTTAATTTACGGACACTCCAGCCGCTCGCACTTTATGCGGCAAATTCGATTTTCGTTGGTGATTATTTAACCACAAAAGGCCAGCAAGTCCAAACGGATCATCACATCATTGAAGATTTAGGGTTTGAAATAGAAGAATTTGCGTTATAAAAAAGTCTGCCGATTCACCGGCAGACTTCTAAGATTAGAATCTTTTATGAAAATCGACAGTTCCGCTTCCATCTTCTCGGTCAAAGCTGCCAACAAACGTCCAGTTAATATATCCACCGTCACCATTGTTGACAAACGTACCATCTTCAAATACCCAAATCCCAAACGTAATACCGTCATATTCAACACTATCATAGTAGACAACATTGTTCAGACCGCTAAAGTCGTGATCTTGGCTTAAGTTTTGGACAACTACGTTGTAGTTTTGACCTGCTTCATAGAACGCACTGTATGCCGCGTTTTTTACGAATCCATCACGATTTTGAGATGATTTTACTGCTTGTTCAATTTTATCGGCAATGGCTACTGGATCAATTGAGACACTTCCATCAACACCTGTTGTTGTAGCAGCTTCAGCCGTTTGACCAAAAGTCGTAAGAGATAGAGGGGCAGCAATCATTGACGTGGCGATGACAGAACCAACAAACATTTTACTTGTTTTTCTCATATTTTCTAACTCCTCCTTTAATTGGTATGTTTATGTACTACCCCTTTCTCTGTCTCTTAAACACTAATTTATGAAAAAAATTCTTATTCTACCAATTAAGAGGGTGTTTTTACTGTTTAATTAGGCGAAATAACAAAAAAACTACTCTTTTATAAAGAGTAGTTTACATATTACATGAACAGGATAAATAAAATCACACCTAGGATAATTCGGTATATCGCAAAAGGCACCAGTTTGATTTTATTGATCAGTTTTAGGAAGAATCGAACAACAAAGAGAGCCACAACAAACGCACTCACAAAGCCGACGATAAAGAATGGCAGCATGTCTGTTGTTAAATATTCAGCATTTTTCACAAGGGTTAACAAGCTTGCTCCCGCCATAATTGGCATCGCCATGATAAATGTAAAGTCTGCCGCAGCACGGTGATTCAAACCAAGAATAACCCCGCCTGCGATCGTCGAACCTGAGCGCGAGAAGCCTGGCCATAATGCCAAACATTGAAACAGTCCAATATAAAGCGCCTGTCTGTACGTCATGTTATCGACAGAGCTTGTTTCTGTTTTCCGTTTATTGATCCAGTCAGCGACAAGCATCAGCACTGCCCCTAAAATCAAACCGACAGCGACCGTTCTGACGTCAAATAAGTATTTATCAATATAATCTTCAAATAAAAATCCTAAAATGACGGCTGGAACAAGTCCAACAGCAATTTGGGCGATGGTCAGCTTATGCCCGCTGCGCTTTTGTTCTTCGGTGATATTTTTCTTTAAGCCCAATAAGTTTAAAATACGATCTTTAAACACGATCATGACAGCTAAAATAGAGCCTAACTGAATCACGACTTTAAATGTGTTAGCCGCTTCTGGCGTAATAATTTCCTTTGATTTTAACCAAAGATTATCGACAATGATCATGTGACCTGTAGATGAAACAGGTGCGTACTCTGTTAATCCTTCGACAATTCCTAAAACCAGTGCCACGAATAAATCCCATAGATTCATGATTTTCTTTCCTTTCAATTCTGATCTTTTGAACACGCCAAACAGCTATGTCCACATAAAGACAAGCTTCCTTTATCGAAAGCTCGTCTTTATGATACTATATTTTTTTCAAAAAAAGATTATGACATCAAACCTTTTCTTCTTTATACAAATTGGACCGCATTTTAAACCAATCAAACAAGTGGGTTGTGATAACCTTCAGAACGGCATACGTCGGAATAGCGACAATGATGCCGATGACGCTGAACAATTTACCAGCTGTTAATAGAACAAAAATAATCGTAATTGGGTGAATATGAAGGTTTTTCCCCATCACCTGAGGCGAAATAAATTTACCTTCAATGAGCTGAACAACTGTCCAGACAATAATGAGTTTTAAAAGCATCACTGGTGACGTCACAAGTGCAATCACAATCGCTGGTGTAATCGCAATTGTTGGACCAAGGTAAGGTACTACGCTTGTACATGCCGCAATGATAGCAAGCAGCAACGCATAGTCAAGTCCAATGATCATATAACCGATTAACAGAAGAACACCGATACAGAAGCTGACAATAATCTGTCCGCGAATATACGAGCTCAGCCGGTGGTTCATTTCGTGAAGCACGATATGTGTATGTTCTCTCATTTTATTTGGAATGAATTTCAAGAAATAGTCAGGCAGCTTTTTGCCGTCTTTTAATAGATAAAACAGAATGAACGGCACCGTCACGATCGAGATGATAACTTCTGTGAGCGCCCCTAAGAATGTTCCTACACCGGTAAAGGTACTTTCCAAAATCTTCGTCGCTTGACTAGATGCTTTACTTACCAATTCAGACACGTTAAAGTTCATCGTTTTTTGCACTTGATTAATAAAGTTACTTCCTGTTAATTGTCTAATTTGTTCTTCTACTGTATCGACGTATTTCGGAAGATTATGAAATAGACTCATGGTTTGAGCTTGTAAAAAAGGAATAATAGACACGATGGTCACTGTAATAATCCCAATAATGACAATATATAAAAGCAAAATGGAATAGATCCGCTTGATTCTTGCTTTCTCTAACAAGTTGACAATTGGATTTAATAAATAATACACAACCCCCGTTAAAATAATCGGTAAGGCAATGGTTTTGACGAGTACAATGAGCGGTGTGAAAATAAATGATGTTTTCATGAAAACAAGGATATTCAATCCGATTAATAGCAGGACGAGTAAAAAGAGAACAAACTTGTTATCAAGAAAAAATTTTCTAAATCGACTGCTCCACATTTGCATAGAATTCATATCGTTCCTCCAAACACGGGCTATTTTATGAGTAAATTGTACACTACTTGATCATGATATGGTGATCATTGTTTCAGCTTTTTTTCCCATTTTGCAATAGACATCGCCCATACAATGAGAATCGGCTGTCCAATAAGTCTTATCCATAGCAAAGCTTGTTCTGTATTTTCTTGACCTGGAAATGGTATTCCCTCACGTGCAGCAAATAAGTTTGCCGGGAAAATGAGTACAAGATAGACAGCAATGAATTTTGCCGCTGCAAGCCTGGAATTCGGCAAAAGCAGCAGCACGGCCAGCAGCCATTCAAGACATGCAGTCACATAGACCATTACATATGGAAATGGCCAGCCTGGCATCATGCGAGCAAAGCCGCCCGGCTCTATTACATGAAAAATACCAGCAACTATGAATAAAAGCGCAAAGGTGTATGTACTTCCTATATGCAGGACGCGCTTCATGTTTCCTCCTCTCCCTTCTATCCTGAGTATTACCCGAAGAAGGAAGAAACTACCCACTTTTCGTACATTTATATCCTTTATGTAAGACGCATCAGCCTATATAAAGGTTTCATCCGCTTTTCAATAAAAAGAATATTCTTTCATACAAACGCTTTCAAAGCATGTATAATCAGAGGAAAGCAGAAGGAGGGAATCACATGATTCGATTTGCTGTCATCGGAACGAACTGGATTACAGATCGGTTCTTACAAGCTGGTGAAGGAATCGCTGACTTTACATGTACAGCCGTCTATTCACGGTCCGCTGAAAAAGGACAGGCCTTTGCCGAAAAATACGGGATTGAGACGGTTTTTACGAACTTACAACAAATGGCGGAAAGTGATACGTTCGATGCCGTGTATATTGCGAGTCCAAATGCCCTTCATAAAGAGCAAGCCATGTTAATGATGGAGCATCAAAAGCATGTTTTATGCGAAAAACCATTCGCCTCTCATCGAAAAGAAGTGGAAGAAATGATTGCCGCAGCGAAAAAACATCAAGTGTGTTTAATGGAAGCGATGAAAACGACATTTCTGCCAAACTTTCTGCAAATCAAACAGCATCTTGATCAGCTTGGACCTATCAGGCAAGTGGTCGCGCATTACTGTAAATATTCCTCAAGATACGATGCCTATCGAAACGGCGAGCTTCCAAATGCCTTTAAGCCGGAGTTATCCAATGGTTCGTTAATGGATATCGGGGTGTACCTCGTTTACCCAGTCATATCCTTATTTGGTCTGCCGAATCAAATCACCGCGAGAGGCTATAAGCTTTCTTCTGGTGTGGATGGGAATGGTTCAGTCCTTTTACGGTATGACGGGCATCAAGCACTTCTTTTTCATTCTAAAATTTCAACGTCTCATTTATCGGCTGAAATTCAAGGCGAGGATGCCTCGATGGTGATTGATCAATTCCACCGGCCTTCACGAATCACGATACATGACCGTGACGGACATCAAACTGACATCTCGCTCAAAGATGATCAGCCAGCTATGTCTTATGAAATCAATCATTTTATTGAGTGTATTCAGCAGGGAATGGGGCAGTCCCCGGTCAATACATTTGCGTTATCTGTTCAAACCATGTCCGTCATGGACGAAGCAAGAAGACAAATGGGCGTGATGTATCCTGCCGACAGACAAAATGTATAGGGCATAAAATGATGAACAAAGGGCGAATTATTTTTTGGTTCGCCCTTTGTTTTTTAAGTTTCGTGTCAGTCGCTTATTTTGCCGCTAACACATCCGCAAATGCTTTTACATACGGCGGAAGGTCCGGCGGACGTCTGCTGGAGATGAGGTGGCCATCTGTGACGACCGCCTCATCAAACCAGTCCGCACCGGCATTTGTCATATCATCTTTAATACCAGGTGTACTTGTCACTTGTCTGCCTTTCAGGATTCCTGCTGAAATCAGCACCCAGCCGGCATGGCAAATCTGCCCGATTGGTTTTGCCTTCGCATCAAATGTACGGACGATGTCTAATACTTCTGGATAGCGGCGCAGTTTATCAGGCGCCCATCCGCCAGGGACAAGCACAGCATCATAATCATCAGCTTGAATGGAATAAAAATCTGCATCAGATACTGCCGGCACACCATACTTCCCGATGTACTCATGATTTGCTTTTTCACCTACAAGATGGACAGTCGCCCCTTCTTCTCTTAAACGCAGAACTGGATACCACAGCTCTAAATCTTCAAAATCATCACTGACAAACGCAATGACCTTCTTATCTGATAAACGCATTCTATCTCTCCTCTTCTTTCGATTTCCTCTATTGTACGAGATGTCCTCTTAAAAAGAAAAGCGGTTCCCCTCGAGGAGAACCACTTGACCTTATTCGCTGATCTTGAATTTTTTAATTAAATCGCGTAATTCTTCCGCCATTTGGGAAAGAGTCGTGGATGAAGAACTAATCTCCTCCATCGAAGCAAGCTGTTCTTCTGCTGAAGCTGCGATATCTTGGATGCTTGCTGAACTCTCTCTTGATACATCTGCAATTTCATTCACTGCTTTAGAAATTTGCTCAGAACCTTTCGACAGCTCGCGCACTGTTGTATTCATTTCATTCATTCTTGCTGCAATTTCCGCTGTTTGCTCATTTATTTGTGAGAAGCTTTCTTTCGTTTGATCTGTAATAGTAAGACCGTTCTTTACTTCTTCATTCACTGCTTTGAACATATTTTGAGATGTTTCAATTTCAGAGACGATTTCATTCACAAGCTTTTCAATCTCTTTTGCTGAATCTGATGATTGAACCGCTAGTTTACGCACTTCTTCCGCAACAACAGAGAAGCCTCTGCCTGACTCGCCTGCGCGTGCTGCTTCAATAGCGGCATTTAGTGCAAGTAAATTCGTTTGATCCGCTATGCCGTTAATCACGCCTAGGATGTTTGTGATATCTTTTGATTTATGCTCTAGTCCGTTAATCACGCCTTCAGCTTCTTTCACTGAATGGTCAATCGTCTTCATTTGGCCGACAGTTTGCTCCACAAGCTGGCCGCCTGTTTCTGCGACAGTTTTTGATTGAACAGATGAAGCTGTGATGACATCAGACGTTTCGGCAACTTCGTTCAGTCCTTCATTCATTTGTTTTAAATGAACTGCGCTTTGCTCCACCATTTCGCTTTGATTTTCATTGCCGTTTGAGAATGTTTCAATAGACGATGTAATATGTTCGGTTGCTTTTGTTGTTTGACCTGCACTTGCCGTCAGTTCTTCAGATGATGAAGCGACATTCTCAACAGATGTTTGTACAGCTTGAATGACATCTCTTAGAGACTCACTCATTTCATTAAAGCTTGTGCCAAGCTGTCCAATTTCATCTTTTGAGCGGACATCAATTTTTTCTGTCAAATCTCCCTGACTGATCTTCTTCGAAGAAGAGACAAGAGTGGAAAGTGGTTTTGTAATGGAACGGATGATAAAGAAGATCAGAATCCCGCCAATGATAAGCGCGCCGGCTAAAATGATGGCGGCCATATTAAAAACTGGCTGTGCAGCTTCTTCTACTTCACTGACAAACATCGTCCCGACAATCTTCCAGCCAGTCGCCTTGTTTGTCGTGAACTCCATTTGCTTTTCTTTCCCTTCAAACATATAACTCATAGATCCGTTATCTTGTGAGTACATTTTTTCTAACCATTCACCAGATAATTTCGTTCCTGCTTTTTTCTTTGGATGTGCCACATATGTGCGGTCCGGACTTCCAATAAAGGCATAGCCTTGTTTCCCAATGTTAATGCTATTGGACTCTTTTACTAGATTCGCAATGTCTAGGTTCATCGCGATGACGCCTGATCCATCCTCTAGTTTTTTAGAAATCGTCACCACCAGCGTACCGGTTGATGCCGTTGCATATGGAGCTGATATAGACAGCTCGCCGTTTTTCGCCCAGCCGTCTTTATACCAATCCCGCTCAGTTGCGACATAATCGGCAGGCATTTTTTGATTAGGATATCTTGAAAACACTTTGCCGTCACTTGAAGCGACAAAAATACCTTCTGTATCATCATTCATACTCATGAACTGCTCAAAGCGTCCTTGAATATCGGTCGTGCCTTTTTGCTTGAGCTTTTTCTCCGTGATCCATTTGCTAAAGAAATCGGCTGCGTCTGTTTTCACTTTTACAACCTTCGTAATATTTTTATCTAGCTGCTCTACATTTTCCTTTGCGCTTTGCATAATTTGATCATTTAAGGAGGTGCTTGCCGTATGATATGAAGAGAATGCCAATACGATGATTGGGCATAAAAGAATAAATAAGAAAGAGAATACGAGCTTTTTTGATATAGATGGCTTTCTGAAATACTGTATGAATTTCATAAAAAAGAAAACTCCTTTTAGTAAGATAGTATATATATCGGAAGTACTACTAGGTTCTTTACTTTTTTAACTTATTAAAGTCTAAATAAGTCCAAATTACCCAATTTATATGCATTGAATGGAAAAACACCTGACGTTTTGGCGTCAGGTGTTTCGCTACTCTCTTACATTTTAAATTGTTTAATGAGCTCTCTTAGTTCTTCTGCCATCTGAGATAAAGTGGCAGAGGAAGAACTGATCTCTTCCATAGATGCAAGTTGTTCTTCTGCTGAAGCTGCGATATCTTGGAAGCCTGCTGAGCTTTCTCTTGAGAGCTCTTTGATTTGATTCACCGCATGAGAAATATCATTTGAGCCATGCGATAGCTCTTTGGCTGATCCGTTCATTTGTTTCATTTGTTCTGTCATTTCTGATGTTTTATCAGTGATTTTCTCAAAACTCACTTTTGTTTCATCTGTAATGTTTAATCCAGACTGTACTTCACCTGCTACTTGTTTAAACATTTTCTGCGATTTTTCTATTTCCTCCACAATTTCGTTCGTCAGGCTTTCAATTTCTTTTGAAGAGCTTCCTGACTTCTCTGCCAGCTTGCGGACTTCTTCTGCGACAACAGAGAAACCTCTGCCTGCTTCACCTGCTCGTGCAGCTTCGATCGCAGCATTTAAAGCAAGGAGATTCGTTTGATCCGCAATACCGTTGATGACCCCCAGAATATTTGTAATATCCTTTGATTTCTGCTCTAAACCTGCAATGACAAGCTCTGCTTCTTTTACTGCCTGCTCAATAGTTTGCATTTGACCTGCTGTTTTTTGAACGAGTTCTCCTCCAGCCTGAGCGGTTTTGCTCGATTCGATCGATGATTCCATCATATGAGAGGTCGTGTCGACCATATGCGATAGGCTGCGATCCATTTCGTTTAACTGAACTGAGCTTTTTTCGATCATATCATTTTGATGTTCAGTGCTGTTTGAGAACTGTTCAATAGAGGATGTGATATGCTCGGTCGCTTGAGCTGTCTGTCCTGCACTTGCCGTTAATTCTTCAGACGAAGCAGCCACATTTTCAATCGAATTTTGAACAGCTTGAATGACTTGTTTCAGCTTTGCTGACATGTCGTTAAAGCTTTGCGCAAGTTTACCTATTTCATCGTGCGTACGAACTTCAATATGCTGGGTCAAATCACCTTGACTGATTTTCTCAGCCGATTCAGAGAGCTCTATCAGTGGCTTTCGAATCGATTTAATAATAAAATAAACCGCGATTCCGCCAATGACAATCGCAGCCGCAAGGATGATCATTGTTAAGTCGAGCACTGGCTGAGCGGCTTTTTTTACTTCATTCACATACATCGTTCCAGCAAGCTTCCAGCCTGTTGCTTCATTTGTGTCAAAAAACATTTGCTTCGGCTGGCCATTGTATTCATATTCAAAGCTGCCTTGTTTTTTATCATACAATTTCGAGATAAAGTCACCTGTCAGCTTTGTCCCAGCCTTATCGGTTTTATGGGCAACATAACGCTGATCTGAGGTGGCGATAAACGCATAGCCTTCTTGGCCAATTTTGATACTGTTTGTATCTTTTACAACCGTATTTAATCGTACATTTACCCCGATCACACCAGATCCATCTGCTAATTGCTCTGATATTGTGATGAGCAGGTCATCTGATGACTTGTCGGCAAAAGGATCTGAAATGATGAGCTTCTTCTCTCCCATCGATTGCTGAAACCATGGTTCATTTTTTGCGCTCTTTGCATTATCTTTGTGTATCTCGGAATATTCAGTTAGTTTACCATTTTGATCTGCAACAAATACTTCTACTACATCGTCATCTGTTTCCGATAATTGCTCTAATTTCACTTTGAGTAAATCTTTGTTTTTAGCAGCCAATTCACTCTTTTTGACCGATTTGGATAAGTATGAAACAATGTCAATTTTAGGCTGTATATCTTTATTAATGAGTTCATTTAATTGTTGAACACCATTTGCAGCGCTAGACATAATCTCATCATTGAGAGACTTTGATGCCACTTCATAAGAAAATGCGGCCAATACGAGAATTGGCACTAGGAGAATCGCTAAAAATGCAGTAATTAATTTCTTCGACATCGTAAAGTGCTTAAAAAAGTTGATTTTTTTCATAACTCTACTCCTTTTGATTTATGATTTGTGGTCTTTCTCTTCTATTCTTAGGTAATATGAATTATTTTTCAAGGAATAATGTTCAAAAAACCCAAAAAATAAGCACAATTACCTATTTCTTTTTATTCAATAAATAAAAAGAGCCTCTAGTTGGAGGCTCTTTTCTTCATGTCTATTCAACCTTAAACTTGCTAATTAAATCGCGTAATTCTTCTGCCATCGAAGAGAGTGTGGCAGAGGATGAGCTGATTTCTTCCATTGATGCCAGCTGTTCTTCTGCTGAAGCAGCAATGTCTTGAATATTCGCTGAGCTTTCACGTGATACGTCTGCGATCTCACGAACAGCCTCTGACACATGTGCAGAGCCTTTTGAAAGCTGGACAACGGTTTGATTCATTGTTTGAAGCTGGTTAGAAATTTCTTTTGTCATTTCGAAAATATTGTGGAAGCTTACTTTCGTTTGTTCAGTGAAGCTTAGGCCTGATTGAACTTCTCGATTCACCGCAGTGAATACTTCCTGGGATACGTCGATGTCTTGCACGATTTCATTGATCAAATTCTCAATTTCTTTTGCCGAGTTAGCAGATTGAACCGCAAGTTTTCTTACTTCTTCTGCTACAACGGAGAAGCCTCTGCCAGATTCACCAGCTCTTGCTGCCTCAATTGCTGCATTTAGTGCAAGTAAATTCGTTTGATCGGCAATTCCATTGATGACACCGAGAATTTGGGTAATGTCTTTAGATTTATTTTCAAGCGCCCTAATGACGTTCTCTGCTTTTTTCACGGACTGATCAATGACATTCATTTGAGAAGCCGTTTTTTCAACAAGCTGTCCGCCTTCTCCTGCGATATCTGTTGATTTGATCGATGAAGCCGTAATAGATTCAGCCGATTCATTCATATTTTGAAGACCACGGTTCATTTCCTCTAACTCGACTGAGCTCAATTCGACTTTATCATTTTGGCTTTCATTTCCGCTAGAGAATTGTTCAATGGCTAGTGTAATATGCTCAGTTGCTTTACTTGTCTGTCCTGCACTGGCAGTCAGTTCTTCTGATGAAGATGCGACATTTTCGACTGAAGTTTGAACGGCTCCAATGAGGGATCTCAATGAATCAATCATCGTATTAAAGCCTTTACCAACTTGTCCAATTTCGTCATCTGACTGGATCTGAAGTTTATCGCGCAAATCACCATCGCTGACTTTTTTCGAGAAGCGGGCAAGATTGGATAATCTTTTTGAAATAGAGCGGACGATAAAGAAAATGAGGGTTCCTGCTACAACGAGTGTGACACTGAATACGATAATGGCTGTATTGAAAACGGGCTTTGCCGCTTCTTCTACTTCAGATACGAGCATCGTTCCACCAATTTTCCAGCCGGTTAATTCATTGGTGACATATGCAACCTTTTTATCTGTTCCTTTGAGGGTATAACTGCCGCTTCCTTCTTTGTTTTTATAAATAATACTGGCCAGATTCTCATTGACCTGACTTCCTGACTTTTGGGTTGGATCTGCTAAAACCGTTTGATCTTTCTCCATCATGAAAGCATAGCCTTTTTGCCCAATTTTGATTTCTTTTAGTTTTTGGAGCAGGCTGTCAATTTCCATATCAAGACCAATGACTCCTGAACCATCTTTCATCTTTTGGGCAATTGTGATCACCATTTTACCTGTGGATGCTGCTACATATGGTTTTGTGATGACTTGTTTGCCGTTTTCTGCTTTCAATGCCTCTTGATACCAAGGACGTTCTCTTGGATCGTAGCCATCCGGCATCTTTTGAACTGGGTATTGCATAAACAACCCCTTTTCAGAGCCTGCATAGATCGCAGAAACATCTTTTTCATTAATTTTTCCAAATTGCTGTAATTCTTTAATGGTCGCATTTCTATTTTTTTCTTGAAGATTAGACGCTTTGAGTGAATCTGAGAACAGTGTCACAGCATCTGATTTGTTTCCAATATTCTCATTGATTAAGGTATCAAATGCATTGACCTGACTCATCGCACTGCCCATAATCTGTTTGTCTAGCTCTGTCTTTGATGTAAAAAACGCACTAATTGTCAGTGCCACGGTCGGCAGGATAAGAACTACCAAGAAGGCAATGATTAATTTTTTTGAAATGGATGGTTTTTTGAACCATTGGATCATTTTTCCCATTTTAACTTTCCCCCTTTACTTCTCTAAAGTTAATATCGGATGAAAGGTGTATTTTTAGAGACTGGAAATGACGTTTAAAAATAAAAAAAATACCCAGACAATTCTGGATATTTTTTCATCATTATTTAATTAATTTTAAATTGACTTGTGAGCTCTTTTAGCTCCTCTGCCATGTTAGCAAGTGTTACAGAAGAAGACGTGATTTCTTCCATAGATGCTAGCTGCTCTTCTGCTGAAGCCGCAATGTCCTGAATGTTTGCTGCGCTTTCTCTTGAGACTTGGCGCATTTCCTGCATCGCTTGTGAAACAAGCTTTGAACCGCTCGATAGGTCAATGGCTGTATCGTTTAATTGTGACAGTTTTTTCGACATTCCTTCTGCCGCCTCATAAATGTGCTGGAAGCTTTCTTTAGCTTCTTCTGTCATACCGAGCCCTGCGTTTACTTCTCGATTGACTGCTTTGAACATATCTTGAGATTTAGCAATTTCTAACACAATTTCTTGGATAAGCTTCTCAATTTCTTTCGCTGAATCTGCGGATTGGACAGCTAGTTTTCGCACTTCTTCGGCAACGACGGAGAAGCCGCGTCCTGATTCACCTGCTCTTGCTGCTTCGATTGCTGCATTAAGCGCAAGTAAGTTTGTTTGATCCGCAATGCCGTTAATGACATTTAAAATACTCGTAATATCTTTAGACTTGTATTCTAATTCTTTCATGACCTGTTCTGCTTCTTGTACGGATGTATCAATATGTTTCATTTGGCTCGCTGTGCTTTCAACAATTCGCCCGCCTTGACCAGCCGCCTCTGTTGATTGAAGTGAGACAGCAGCTACTTCAGATGAGGTTTGTGACATATCTTGTAATCCTTCGTTCATTGCCACAAGCTGATTCGTACTAGATTCTACTTTCTCGTTTTGTGCTTCATTTCCATTTGAAAATTGTTCAATCGACATCGTGATATGCTCTGTTGCTTGACTCGTTTGACTGGCACTTGCCGTCAGCTCCTCTGAAGCCGAAGCCACATTGTCGACAGATTGCTGTACAGCACGAATGACGTCACGAAGAGATTCACTCATCTTGCTGAAACTTCTTGTGAGATCTCCTATTTCATCCTTCGATTTCGTTTCGAGGGTTTCTGTTAAATCCCCTTCACTCACTTTTTCTGAGAAATCAACAAGCCTTCTCAGTCCAATTGTGATCGAGCGAACGATAAAGAAGATAGCGACACCGCCAAGGATAAATGAAGAAATTAAAAGAATAATGGCAGAATTCCAAACTGGCTGTGCTGCTTCTTCTGTTTCTGAGACAAACATCGTTCCAGCAATTTTCCAACCTGTTAAATCATTTGTTACAAAAACGATACGTTTTTGTTCTCCTTTATTCTCATAAGTTGATGTTCCTTCTTTGCCGCTGTAAAGGATAGATGAAATATTTTCTGTGACCTTAGATCCTGATTTTTCTTCTGGATGGGCTACAATTTGTTTGTTTTTATTTGCAATAATTGGATATCCTTCTCGTCCAATTTTTATATCTTTTATTTTATCTACAATGTCTTGCACATCAATGTCAATTCCGATCGCTCCCGACCCGTCCTTCAGGCGCTGGGCAATCGTGACTACCATGCCGTTTGTTGTAGCAGAAATGTATGGATTGGTGACAACTGGCTCTCCTTTTTCATTCTGCATCGCTTGCTGATACCAATCGCGTGTTGTTGGATCATAGCCTTTTGGCATGTCTACTTTAGGAAACTGAATGAAATCACGATTTTTACTTGCTGCATAAAAACCAACCACATCTTCTTCATTGATTTTGCTGTATATCTCAAGATGCTCATACAGTTCGTCCTGGTTTTTCTTTTTTAAAGTCTGCAGCAGTAGATGTTTCAGTAAAAAGTTTCACCGCATTTTCCTTATTCGAAAGCTTTTGCTCGATCATGTCATTCAGTTCATTGACTCTTGCATTTGCTCCGTACATGATTTCATGATCTAGTTCTTCTTTGGCAATCTGATATGAAATCGTACTGAGTGTAATAATGGGCAAGACGAGAACAAGTGTGAATGAAATAATCAATCTTTTAGAAATCGATGGTTTTTTCAACCATTTTATGACACTTTTCATGTTTTTCCTCCTTTTAAACGTTATTTTATATATCGGACGGCTTGATATTATTTTCATGTTTTTCAAATAAAAAGGATGACTTTTTGTTTATTTTCACAAATTGATTCCTTGCCCAAGCACCCTGCATACGCTAATACTAAAGGGGGCGCTTTTCATATGATTATCCTTTCAGGACAGCCAGTGACTAATGAGCAGCTGGAATCGTTTCAGCTAGAAGGACAAAAGCGGATCATTTTGATGCAGTTACAGGCCTCGAATGGTACGTTCCGCTATAGGCAAGCATCTGATTTGTTATTTGAGGTCACTTTAAGATCGAACATTATGAATGCTGCAAGAGATTTGAATAAAAGCGGTGCCTCATTTGCCATCTTTCAAAGATCGCGTGCAAATGATGCGTTTTGGCGTGTATCGGAAGCAGGAGCACTAGAGCTGCGCTATCAAGTGGAGCCATCTAGAGGCATTAAAGACATTTTTGAAAATGGTTCAAAATATGCATTTGAATGCGCAACCGCGATTGTCATTGTGTTTTATATGGGGGTCTTGCAAACAGTAGGAGAGGAGAAGTTTAACCGAAGACTTCGCAGTTTAACACTGTATGACTGGCACTATGATACTTTGTCAATTTATACAGAGCGCGGAAATGATTTTATCTATGGAGATTGTTTATATTTCGAAAATCCAGAGTTTAGCTATCAGCAGTCGCAATGGCGCGGGGAAAATGTGATTTACTTAGGAGAAGATCAATATTACGGTCATGGGCTTGGAATTTTAACAGCGGCAGAAATTATCGACAAACTGAATAAGCGAAGACGGCCAGGTGCAGTTCAATCCGCTTATTTATTACCGCAGACTACCCGGATGGATGTGATTTATCTCAGGCAAATGTTTGGCAGCTAAAAAAAGCCTCTTGTCTATTGGTTATGACAAGGGGCTTTTGTATGCCTTGCGTTTACGATAATTTTGGAGTGTGCCAAGCATCGTGTTCGCAAGGATCTCCATTTCTTCTAAATCTTTTCTTGTGACCGGTGGATCGTGCCTGCTCCACTTCACGTATCGAACAAAATAGTAGTGACGAATGGGCGTAAGGACGGCAGGAGAATGAGGAAAATCATCAAACCAGAATTCAATCTGACCTTTTTTTCGGTAGGAATGTTTTAAGATGTCCATCCTGTCACACCACCCGTCATGATTTTATATCTTCGTCAGTTCGTACATGATGTCTTCAACGGTTAAAATTGAGCGAATACGTCCAACGCCCTGTCCTGCCCACAGAGCCATTTGTTCAGGGTTACCGCCGGCAGCGGCTGCTTTTCGCATCGGTGTTGTCCATACATGCTGAACCGGATAAGGAAGAACCCTATCTTCATGCAGGCTTTCATCCTCCATCCACTGATTCACAATGCCTCTCGCTCTTTTCCCAGAAAAAAGCCTTGTCACCCTTGTTTCACTGCCTTCTGCCTGTAAAATGGCCTTCTTGTATACTTCTGCCGCAGCACTTTCCTGGCTGGCTAAAAACCTTGTGCCGATTTGAACCGCATCTGCTCCAAGCGCCAGCACTGCTTTCACACCTGCTCGGTCCGTGATGCCTCCCGCGGCAATCAATGGCACGCGGCAGAGCGGTTTGACATCAGAGATCAAACTGATCAGTCCCAGCAGTGCGTCTCCTTTTGCATGTAAAAATGTGCCGCGATGCCCCCCTGCTTCACTTCCTTGCAGAACAATAGCATCCATTCCTTTTTCCTCTAAAAGAAGTGCTTCCTCTTTTGTTGTGGCCGTTCCGATTAAAAAGGTTCCCTTTTGTTTTAAGCGGTGAATCGTTTGTTCTTTAGGACAGGCGAATGTAAAGGAAACAATCGGAACGTTTTCTTCCAGAAGAATGTTGATTTTTTGTTCAAAATCATCCCACAATTCTTCTTCGCTTGGTATCCTATCTGCTGACGGGCGTGCAGGCAGTCTCTTTTCCCAAAATGCCACATCCTCTTTTTTCACTTCTGGAATTGGCTCTGGTACAAACACATTGACCTGAAACAGGCGAGATGTCAGTTGTTTGACCTGTCTAATCTGCTGTCTTAAATGGTCAGGCTGCACATATCCACTTGCCAGGCTGCCAAGCCCTCCGTATTCCGAAACTGCGGCTGCCAGCTGCGGTGTCACAGCTCCTCCTGCCATTGGCGCTTGGATGATTCCATGTTCAATCTGCAGTAACTTTTTGATATCCCCCATTTACTTCCCCCATCTCTTACTCGTTTGACGACACTTGTACATAAAAATGACGATGTCTCGGCCCGTCAAACTCACAGAAATAGATTCCCTGCCACGTGCCAAGTACAAGATCTCCATCATGAATGAGAACATGCTGAGACGCCCCCATATAACTCGCTTTCATATGTGCTGCCGTATTCCCTTCCATATGGCGGTCCTTTGGATGTTCCCACGGGAAGACTTCATCAAGCCGGCGAAGCATATCCCGTTTCACATCTGGATCCGCATTTTCATTAATGGTAATCCCTGCTGTCGTATGTGGACAATAGACGATGACAGTTCCGTTTTGTATGCCTGTTTCCCTGACATATTGGAGAACCTCGTGTGTGACGTCGATCATGTCATCGCGTCTGTCTGTTTGTACATTGATTTTTTTCATATGAGCTGCCCCTTTTTGACGTTTCTATAAATTCATACCCTTTTTATGTGAAACAAATCTTCTTACCTAAAGTTTACCAAGCAAAAAAACCTCGTCAAGCAGTACGAGGTTTTTAAGAAAAATGAACCTTTTTGACTTCAATGGTTCGAATATGGTGGTCTTCAGCATCAATGATCGTAAATTCACAGCCTTCTGCTTCAATCGTATCTCCAATGTCAAAATCAAATTTATGCGTCATCATCCAGCCTGCAATTGTATCAACATCATCATTCTCAATGGCTAAATCCAATAAATCATTTACTTCATCAATCAATGCTTTCCCATCCATCACATAATGGAAATCACCTTTTTTCACGATGTGAGGTGTTTCATCCTGATCATATTCATCTCGAATCTCTCCGACAATTTCCTCTAATATGTCCTCTACTGTGACTAGTCCCGCTGTACCTCCGTATTCGTCTACGAGCACTGACATATGGATTCGTTCCTTTTGCATCAAAATGAGCAATTCTTGAACAGGGGTGCTTTCAATGACTCGGATCACCGGACGCATTAAGTCTTCAATAGATACATCTTGATTTAGGAAACTCGCTTTAAATACATCTTTGCTATTAATAACTCCAATCACATGATCTTTGTCCTCTTTAATAACAGGGTAGCGTGTGTACCTTTCGTTCAGCATATAATGGGTCACATCTTCTAAGGTCTGTTCAATCTCTATAGCTGAAATTTCTGTACGCGGGATCATGATCTCTCTCGCCACTCGGTTATCAAATTCAAAGATTTTATTCACATATTTGTACTCAGATTGGTTAATCTCACCCTTCTCATAGCTTTCAGATAAAATGAGTCGCAATTCTTCCTCACTGATCGCCACTTCATGTTCTTTGACAGAATGATAACCAAATAATTTCACGATGCTTCGTGCGGCCCCATTTAATGCTTTAATAAACGGGTACATGACTTTATAGAAAAAGATGAGTGGTTTTGCTGTCACAAGGCTGACGGCCTCTGCCTTTTGAATGGCAATTGTTTTAGGCGCGAGTTCTCCAACAACAACATGTAAAAACGTAATGATCACAAATGCGATGATAAACGAAAGGATGTCAGTTAATGCGGAATGAAGCCCGATTCTTTCAAAAAGCGGATGCAGAAAATGCTCCACCGTCGGCTCACCCAGCCACCCTAAGCCTAAAGCTGTGATGGTAATTCCAAGTTGACAGGCGGACAAATATTCGTCCAGATTTGATATCAGCTTTTGAACATGGATGGCCCTCTTATCACCGCTTTCAATCAGCTGGTTGATTTTAGAGCCTCTAATTTTCACAATCGCAAATTCAGTGACAACAAAAAATGCTGTCGCAGCAATGAGTAATATGACTAAAAATACGTTTAAAATGTACAAAAAAACCCTTACCTAACACTGGTAAGGGCTCACCTCCTCTGGCATCAATTAATCATTACGGCCATTTAGGAAGATCATTACAAAACGGAGCAATTCAAACAGGGAGACAAGGGCCGCTGCTACATACGTAAGAGCTGCAGCATTTAACACCTTGTTCACGCCTCTTTCTTCACTGCTTCTAATGATTCCTTCTGAAACAATGATATCTTTTGCACGAGAACTTGCATTAAACTCGACAGGCAATGTCACAAGCTGAAAGAATACAGCTGCTGAGAACAAAATGATCCCAAGCCCGATTAAGTTAAGGCTGCTGAGCAAAATTCCACCAAGGAAAAGAAGCGGAGCAACACCAGATGCAAAGTTCACGACAGGAAAGATCTTATGTCTCAAAACAAGCGCACCATAGGATTCCTGATGCTGCAAGGCATGTCCAACCTCGTGTGATGCGACTGAAATGGCCGAAATGGAGTGGCCGTAGTACACAGGTTCAGATAAACGAACCACACGCTGAGTCGGGTCGTAATGATCAGTCAAAGTTCCTCTTACCGGTTCAACGGGCACATCGTATAACCCGTTGCGATCTAAAATATATCGAGCGGTTTCAGCACCTGTTTTCATACTGGATGCTTCCACCTTTGAATACTTTTCAAAATTATTCTTCACTTTAAATTGTGCCCAAAATGATAATCCCAATGCGGCAAATGTTAAAAAATAAAAAAACAGCATGCTCATCAGCTTCCTTTTTATTTTATATATTTATTTACAATTTTAATGACTTTTATGTACCATGTACAGCAAAAAGCACTAGGTCTTTTTCAGGGGAATGACCGCACCAATGAAAAAGAAGAACACACCTAAGCAAGCTGTATAAAAGGTCACTGTACCATAAAGGTCTTGAAAAAAGTGAAGCCATGAAAAATCACTCATAAAATGATTCACAGCATTTAAATCAAACACGAGTAAGATGACAGCTGATGATAAAAAGTGCACACCAATAAAAAGAAGTACGGTCTTTTGAACGAACGACATTCGAATTCCCTCCTTCTTCTCCCTTATTTTAAGATATGGGTTCTATTTCAATACATGACGAAGATGAAAAAATCTTTCCTCAATCGGGCATACTGACATTAGCATTCTCCTGAAAGGAAGAGTCCGATGAAATCAAATCGTATCTTTATCGCTTGGCTAAGGTGGCCGCTTTATCTTCGAATTGCTATTATCATTTGTTTCTTGCTTCTTTTTTTGGACAATTAATCGTTTTACTAGAACCGAAGCAGTATCATACGATCTTTGATGGGATCTGGTGGGCGCTCATTACAGTCTCTACGGTTGGCTACGGTGATTTTGTGCCGCAAACCATGCCAGGGCAGGTGGCGGGTATGGCACTCATTTTTATCGGAGCCAGCTTTGTCACCGCTTATTTCGCCACACTTGCCGCCGCTGTGTTCAGCAAGCAGCACCATTATGTTGAGGGCAAGGTAGCCTTTAAAGGGAAAGGACACCTGATTATCGTCGGCTGGAATGAGAAGACGAACAAACTACTTCAGTCGTTTCAAACGATTGATCCAGCCATGCCGATTGTGCTGATTGATGACTCCTTGAAAGAGGGGCCTCTTTTGGAAAATGTTCATTTTATTAAAGGACATGGGACCGAAGACGGCACACTCCGTAAAGCCAATATTACCGGTGCAGATGCACTGATGATTACCGCAGATCAGCATGAAAATGAAGTGACAGCCGATATGCAGAGTGTCTTAACCTTACTTGCAGCAAAAGGCTTAAACCCTTCGCTATATTGTTTAATCGAAATCTTAACAGATCGTTACGTGAAAAATGCCGAACGTGCTGGTGCCAACCAAGTCATTCATACCTCTGATGCTGTCAATCATTTAATGGTTGAACATTTTCTGATAAAGGAACAGCTTACGGCGTTAACAAAAAAACGACAAATGACCTTGCATAAAAACGTCACGATCATACCTGTACCAGCTTCATTAGCCGGAGAAACATTCTTAACAGCGCTCCATCACTTTTTAGAGCATCATGTAATCATCGTTGGCGTACAAAAAAAAGAAGGACCCATGATGAATCCTCCCTTTGGCTATGAGCTTCATCCAGAGGATGAACTGATCAGCCTTTAAAGCAGTGCGTCTTCTAATTCCTTGACGAGCGAAAAGCCAATCTCAGCATAAGCCTTTGATACATCTCCATCTTTCTCTTTTGGTTCTTGGAATTGGTTAAAGGATGCGCCCACATTTCCAACCATCGCATGATCATCTAACTTGTCTTGATATACATGCTTTAAGAGAAATGGATGTCCCATTTTCACCACAACACCTGGCTGATCCAGCTGGCCTTTCTCGGCTGTAAAAGGAACTCTGAGAAAGGTATAGCCATCACGGTTATCAATTTTATAATCAAAATACCCGTGATCATAATCCCAGTTCCCATTAATGACATAACCGAGCGGCTTCATCGTTTCTTCTAAATGGTAAAGTGAAAAGCTTTCACCAGGCAGCCTGGATGGTACATGAATCATACGAAACCCTCCTTTTTTATTAGGGTTCGTTAAAGAGAGGAATTCATACATTTCCTCTCGCGATTTGTACATTGTTTGTAAACGCGGCATCAAATAAGCTTTGATTGGTTGATTGATTCGTCTCGTTATCGCTGCCGGAACCTGCTGTTTCCTTCGTAGCACTCTTAGAACAAATGCGTCCGACATTGCCAAAGTTCACGATTGCCTGGCCAGAAATATCATGAATATAGACATGATTCGTCCTCATTTTTCACCCTCCTCCATTTATTATTCTATGTACAGTACACAGGAAAGCTTGCACAGGAACCTGAAGAAAACAAAAAAGGCACACCTTTATGTAAAGGTGTGCTCAGCGTGTAGACAAACCCTTGCATTCTGTGTCAGTCCTGCGCTCCGGTGCTCACGAATGTCAAATTCGCTCCGCTCCGGTGCTCGTCCTTCCTAGACTTCAAAGGTTTTCTATCACGCTGAAAAGAAGACAAAGGGCTAAAATCAAGATCATTTTAGCCCTTTGTCAACAATCTGGGCACACCTTTATGTAAAGGTGTGCTTTTTCGCCTTATGATTGTTTTAAACGGCTTTCAAGCTCTGCTTTTTTCTCTTCGAAGCCCGGTTTTCCTAGTAAAGCAAACATATTCACTTTATAAGCTTCTACTCCAGGCTGATCGAATGGGTTGACGCCTAGTAAATATCCAGACATCGCACATGCTTTCTCAAAGAAGTACACAAGGTATCCGAATGTATAAGCATCCATCTCAGGAATTGTCACGATAAGGTTCGGTACTTTTCCATCTGTATGGGCAAGCATTGTTCCTTCAAATGCTTTTTTATTGACGAAATCAACCGTTTTTCCTGCCAGATAGTTCAAGCCATCAAGGTCTTGTTCTTCTGCTTCAATCACAAGCTCATGTCGAGGCTTGTCTACATTGACGATTGTTTCGAACAAGTCTCTTCTTCCTTCTTGAACATATTGGCCAAGTGAATGAAGATCTGTTGAGAAGTTAGCAGATGAAGGATAGATTCCTTTTTCATCTTTGCCTTCACTTTCACCGAATAATTGCTTCCACCATTCTGCGAAATATTGCAGACCTGGCTCATAGTTAATCAGCATTTCAATCGTTCTGCCTTTATTGTAAAGGACATTGCGGACGACAGCATATTGGTAAGCCGCATTTTCAGAAAGCTCAGATGAAGCGAAGTCTTCGCTTGCTTTTGCCGCACCTTCCATCATCTGATCAATGTCTGCACCGCTCACAGCGATTGGTAAAAGACCGACTGCTGTTAATACAGAATAGCGTCCACCTACATCATCAGGGATGATAAATGATTCATAGCCCTCTTCAGTTGCTAATGTTTTCAGTGCACCGCGTGCCTTGTCAGTTGTCGCATAAATACGTTTTTTCGCTTCTTCAGCACCGTATTTTTCAATGAGGAGCTTTTTAAAGATGCGGAACGCAATGGCTGGCTCTGTTGTTGTACCAGATTTTGAAATCACATTAATGGAGAAATCTGCATCTTCCAATAGATCCATCACATCTGTTAAATAAGAAGAACTGATGTTGTTTCCAATAAAAATGATTTGTGGTGTCTTGCGCTTGCCTTTTGGCAAAGTGTTATAGAAAGAATGGTTCAAAAACTCAATCGCCGCACGTGCACCTAGATATGACCCGCCGATTCCGACAACAAGCAGGACGTCAGAGTCAGACTTAATTTTATCTGCACTTTTTTTAATGCGGGCAAATTCTTCGCGGTCATATTGCTTCGGCAAGTCCACCCAGCCTAAATAGTCACTGCCTGCACCCGTTTGTTCATGAATATTATGATGGGCCACCTTCACAAAATCTTTTAAATATGTAAGCTCATGTTCTTGAAAGAAAGGTAACGCTTTCGAGTAGTCAAATTGAATATGTGTCATCGCTTGTAAGCCCTCCATTACGTTAGTTCTGTCCCTTTCACTTTAGCGGAACTAGCTTTTGAAATCAAGTGATCGTCACTGGCATAGCAAAAAGCCGCTTCTCATTCGGAGAAGCGGCAATCTGAATTATAAAGAAGCTTTCAAAATCGATAGAATGTCATCACGGTTAAGTTTCATAAAGTTTCCAAAACCACCATATTCCATTTCTTTTGCTGCAATGTCAGCAATTTTGTCCAGCTGATCCTCACCAATGTCATAATCAGCTAAACGGCTTGGTGCACCAAGGCTTGTCCAGAACGCTGACAGTTTGTCGATTCCTTCCAATGCGATGTCACGATCTGACTTTCCTTCTGTTTCGATATCAAACATGTTCAGCATAAGGTTTTTAAAGCGTTCGACATTATGATCGAGTGTGTGGCGCATCCAGTTTGGGAAGAGGATGGCAAGTCCGCCTGCATGCGGAATGTCATAGACAGCCGATACAGCATGCTCAATCGTATGGGATGCCCAGTCGCCAAAGTAACCCATTTGCAGCGTGCCATTTAAAGCAATCGTTCCTGCATAAAGGATGGTTTCACGGTGTTCATAGTTTTGTAAGTCTTCAAGAAGCTTTGGTGCTGTCTCGATGACTGTTTGAAGAACAGCAAAGCACATCCGATCTTGTAGAGGCGTGTTTTTGACATTATGGAAGTATTGTTCAAATACATGGCTCATCATATCAACCATGCCATACACCGTCTGATTCTCTGGCACAGAATACGTATGCTCAGGGTCTAGAATCGAAAAAGCAGGGTGAGTGACAGAGCTGCCCCACACATATTTTTCATTCGTTTCCCAGTTTGTGATGACAGAGTCCGGGTTCATTTCTGAACCAGTAGCTGCAAGTGTCAGTACTGTGCCAAACGGCAGTGCTTTTTGAGCGGTTGTTTTCTTTGAAATAATATCCCACACATCACCGTCATACTCTGCTCCGGCTGCAATCGCTTTTGTACAGTCGATCACACTTCCGCCGCCGACGGCTAATAAGAAATCAATGTTCTCCTTTTGGCAGATATCGATTCCCTTTTTCACTGTTGTGAGGCGCGGGTTTGGTTCAACACCAGACAGCTCAAACACTTCAGCATCTGCTTCATTTAACGCACGGATGACATTGTCATAAAGACCATTTTTCTTAATGCTGCCGCCGCCATATACAAGTAACACTCGTTTTCCATAACGAGCGAGTTCGCTTTTGAGTCCTTCTAGCTGTCCTTTTCCAAACATCAATTTTGTTGGATTGTAGTAAATAAAATTCTCCATCTGTTGAAACATCTCCTTACAACGAATATATCCAAAAACATGAAAGACTACTGTAACATATGTACACGATGAACTCAAAAAAAGATAACTGCCCGCAAGCAGCTATCTTTTGTTGTTCAATTATAAAGAAGCGTTCAGAATGGCTAAAACATCTTCTTTGTTTAGCTTTTTAAATTGACCAAATTCACCACGTGCCATTGCACGGTCTGCAATTAAATCAATTTTCTCATCGTTGATATCATAATCCGCTAAACGGCTTGGTGCACCAAGACTTGTCCAGAAAGCTGATAGCTTGTCGATTCCTTCTAAGCCGACTTCTTCATCTGTTTTGCCCGCAGGATCTACATCAAATACACGCACCGCTAATTGTTTAAAACGGCCTGGGTTTTCTTGAATCACATGTTTCATCCAGTTCGGGAACAAGATCGCAAGTCCGCCTGCATGAGGAATATCATAGACAGCAGATACTGCGTGCTCAATGTTATGAGATGCCCAGTCACCGCGTGCCCCCATTGAAAGCATTCCATTGAGCGCAATTGTACCAGTGAATAAAATCGTTTCACGCAACTCATAGTTCTCTAGATCGTTGATCAACTTCGGTGCCGTTTCAATGACAGTGCGAAGAAGTCCTTCACACATGCGATCTTGATAAGGCGTATTTTCCGTGTGATGGAAATATTGTTCGAACACATGTGACATCATGTCAACCATGCCATAAATCGTATGGTTTTTAGGCACAGTGAATGTGTTGACTGGATCCAGAATAGAGAATTTCGGGAAAACTGCTGGACTTCCCCAGCCATACTTCTCATTTGTTTCCCAGTTTGTGATAACTGATCCAGAGTTCATTTCAGAGCCTGTTGCGGCAAGTGTCAACACAGTACCGAACGGAATAGCTTCCATTGGGACGTGCTTACGTGTCACGATATCCCAAGCATCTCCATCGTACTTCGCACCAGCAGCGATTGCTTTTGTCGCATCAATGACACTGCCGCCGCCAACTGCCAAAATAAAATCAATATCGTTCTCTTTGCAAAGCTCGACCCCTTTTCTTACTGTCGTTAAGCGCGGGTTTGGCTCTACGCCAGCAAGTTCAGTGATGGCAGCTCCTGATTCTTTTAGGATGCTGACAACTTGGTCATAAAGGCCGTTTCGTTTAATACTGCCTCCACCATATACAAGTAATACGTTTTTTCCGTAGTGTTTGAGTTCATCTGAAAGGGCTGATACTTCTCCCTTTCCAAAAATTAATTTCGTTGGGTTCCAATAAGTAAATCGATCCATGTGATCTCCTCCTCGCGCTACATTATGCGCCTCATTCATTCCAAAAGTAAAGTAATTTGCTTTCATCCATTTTCTTACGCATAGTTTGGCTAAAAATCTGCAAAATATAAATGTATTGATGCTGTAGCGAAAGGAGGAATCACGATGAGTGCTATTCAGCGTATTGCCCTCGTGCTCACGATTATCGGTGCTATTAACTGGGGACTAATCGGCTTTTTTCAATTTGACTTAGTAGCAGCGATCTTTGGCGGACAAGGTTCTGCATTATCACGTATTATTTATGGTCTTGTTGGAATTGCAGGTCTTGTCAACCTTGGTCTGTTGTTCAAGCCAAGCGAAGAAGCTGTTCGCCGTGACGAACCGAATCCAGAGGTTCGTTAAATAAAAGGACATAAAAAAGGCTGCCTACATGAGGCAGCCTCAGCGTGTAGACAAACCCTCGCATTCGTTGTCAGGTCTGCGCGCTGGTGCTCACGAATTCTAAATTCGCTCCGCTCCAGCAGTACTCGCCCTTCCTAGACTTCAAAGGTTTTCTATCACGCTGAAAAAAAGAAAAAGGGCTAAAATAAAGATCATTTTAGCCCTTTGTCAACAATCTAAGGCACCGTTTGAAGCGGTGCTTTTTTATTATTTCTTGATAAGGTCTTTACGGTTTGATTGCTCAATCCACTCTTCAAGTTTATCTTTAAGCGTATTGAAACCTTGTGGTGCAGCAGCTTCTTCTTTCACTTGCTGTGGTCTTTGTTTCTTTGGTTTGCTTTCTTTTCTTTCAGGTGCTTCTTGTGTCGCACGGATAGAAAGGCTGATTTTACCTGCATTTTCATCAACAGAAAGAACTTTTACTTGTACTTCGTCACCAATTGAAAGGTGCTCGTTGATGTCTTTTACAAAGCCATGTGTTACTTCAGAAATATGCACAAGTCCTTGAGTTTCTTCATCTAATGCAACAAACGCACCATACGCTTGTAATCCTGTTACTTTACCAGTGTAAACACTGCCTACTTCAAACTTTGTCGCCATGATAACAACTCCTAAATAAATGTTTTATTATTCGTTTATACGCAATTAAAAACTATATCACAGAACGGGCAGTTACGCAAAATATTTTTTAAATGGGTTTAGATTAGATCAAAAGGGGGAATACCTGAAAACAAGAATGCTTTCTAGTATTCCCCCCTAATTTGTGAGGCATGAGTCCATTTGGATTGATGCCTTTTTTTATTTTAAAATGGCTGATGCTTCTTCCTTCACTTGTCGAGCCTGCAAAAAGCGCTGAATTCTTGAAAGTGATTCCTGAAGATGATCAAGTGATGAAGCATATGAACAGCGAATATGACCCTCACCGCTCGGTCCGAATACATTCCCAGGAACAACAGCGACTTTTTCACTTAGGAGCAGCTCCTCAGCAAATTGTTCTGATGTCATGCCTGTGCTTTTAATCGATGGGAACGCGTAAAACGCTCCGTTTGGCTGATGGCATGTGAGTCCTAGTTCATTCAGGGAGCCGACAAACAAATTACGGCGTCTTCTATAGCTTTTCTTCATTTTCTCTACATCTTCAAGCCCATTTTTTAATGCTTCTTCTGCCGCATATTGTGCCATCGCCGGCGCGCACATCATAGAATATTGATGTATTTTCAGCATGGCATCGCGCAGTACAGGTGGTGCTGCCACATATCCTAAGCGCCAGCCCGTCATGGCAAACCCTTTAGAAAAGCCTGAAATCAAGATCGTTCTTTCTTTCATATCCTGTATAGCCGCCACGCTTGTAAAAGCTTCATCGTATGTCAGCTCTGCATAAATCTCATCCGTAATAATGAGCAGGTCATGCTCTTTCGCAAATTGAGCAATATCTTCAAGCTCTTCCTTTGAATAAACAGATCCCGTTGGATTTGATGGCGAGCAAAGCAAAATGGCTTTTGTCTTCGGCGTCAGCTTTGTGCGAAGATCAGCAGAATCCGCTTTGAAATCTTTTTCAGCGGATGTACTTAAATAGACAGGCACTCCGCCTGCAAGTGTCGTAAGCGCCCCGTATGCTACGAAACAAGGCTCTGGAATGATCACTTCATCTCCGCTGTTTAAAATCGCACGAAAGGCCAAATCAAGTGCCTGGCTTCCGCCAACTGTGATAATGAGTTCTTCTTCTGGACTGTAGTCAATGTGAAACCGCTTATATAAATAGTGGCTCAGTTCTTTTCGCAAAGAGATTAAACCTGCATTCGCCGTATAGGAGGTCAGTCCTTGTTCTAATGACATAATACTTGCTTCTCTGACATTCCAAGCTGTCACGAAATCTGGCTCTCCGACTCCAAGGGAGATAACTCCCTCCATTGTGGCAGCCAAATCAAAGAATTTCCGAATACCTGACGGCTGAATGCTTTGTACCGTTTCAGATAAATAAGACTTTTTCATTTAAGGAGACACCACGATTCTTTTGTCATCGTCTCCTGTTTCAAACACTTTCCCATCATGTTTATATCTTTTCAAAATAAAGTGGGTAGTTGTTGAAACAACGGAATCAAGTGTCGATAATTTTTCAGATACGAAGCGGGCAATATCAGACATTGATCTTCCGCGGATCACAACGGAAAGATCATAAACACCTGACATGAGATAGACAGACTCCACTTCCTGAAACCGATAAATCCGTTCAGCAATTTCATCAAATCCGACGCCTCTTTTTGGTGTCACTTTTACATCAATCATTGCTGTAACGCCTTCATGGCCATCCACTTTTCGCCAGTCAATCATAGTTGAATAATCAATAATAACTTTTTGATCTTCAAGTTTTTGAATGATGGCTTCGGCTTCTTCTGTTGTCACGCCTGCCATTTTTGCAATTGTATTTAAATCGGCGCGGCTGTTTTCATCTAAAATCTCTAATATTTCAGTTTCTTTTTCTGTTAGTTTCATTTGATTTCACACCTCAGATTATAAAAGCTAGTTTTAAAAAATCTTCTGAACATTATAGCACGTTTTTCCCAT
Source organism: Bacillus sp. AM 13(2015) (assembly GCF_001518755.1). Lineage (NCBI taxonomy): Bacteria > Bacillati > Bacillota > Bacilli > Caryophanales > Bacillaceae > Bacillus > Bacillus sp. AM 13(2015). Next base: position 57,729 of record NZ_LKCP01000057.1, read on the forward strand.
TATGCTAAGCAGGGAAAAGATTCTAATGATAGCTTAAAATCCACTTTTTAGGGTACAATACAGTCACCTAACAGAGAGAGTATCAAGTATCGGAGTGAAGAATGTGGACATTGTTCAGCCAGCTTATATGAAAAGTACATTCGGTTTAGATATCTATTACGAGCACTATCCAAATGAGGGCAAGAAGACATTGATCTTAATTCACGGTCTCTTCTCTTCTACCTTCAGCTATCGAAAACTCATTCCGCTTCTAAAGCAGGACTTCAATTTAATTGCGATAGATCTGCCGCCATTTGGACAGTCCGAGAAGTCGAATACGTTTATTTACAGCTATCGCAACATGGGAAAAATTATTATTGAGCTAGCTGGTTATTTACAGATTCAGCATGCGATTCTAGTAGGCCATTCAATGGGAGGACAGATTGCCTTATACGCTGCTACTGAGCGGCCGGACCTATTTGAAAAGGCGGTTCTTTTGTGCAGCTCTGGATATATGAATAAGTCAAAAAAATCACTTGTTTACAGCACATATATTCCTTATTTTTATCTGTATCTAAAAAGAAAGCTTTTAAAGCAGGGCATTATGAAAAATTTAACTGCCGTTGTGCATGATCACTCCATCATTGATCAAGAGATGGTCGACGGATATTTAAAACCGTTTTCAGATGATCAAATCTTTCGGGGAATATTTCGTTTGATTCGGCACCGGGAAGGAGATTTAACCTCGGACGTTTTGAAGAAAATGGAAACGCCTGTGCTGCTCATTTGGGGCGAGGAAGATCGAATCGTTCCCATTCAAATAGGCGAAAGACTGCACAAAGATCTGCCGAATTCGACCTTACATGCATTAAAAAAAACCGGGCACCTCATTCCTGAGGAAAATCCGGTCTTTGTGTCTGATCAAATCGGACATTTCAGCCTGTCTTAGCGTGAACAGGAGCTGCTGTCTCGCAAGACAAAAAGCTGATTCGCTGTATGCTGACAGCTCTCTATCGGAAGAAGCTGTTCAAATGAGTGATGGTAGATGGCTTGAATCTCTTTTGCTAAAGTTAACGGATCTTCTGCGTCGTATAATGCACTGATGACGTCAGCAGGCTCCGTTTCATAAAAATCCTCTCCATAATGAAAAGGGTCCCATGCCTTAATGAATTGAATCATCTCTTCTACAGCTTGACTATCTTTCATCGGTATCACCGCTTATAATAAATTTTGTGATGTTTATTTTAGCACAACCAAGAATGGTTGAAAAACAGCTAGAGGTGGGTTTCATGAATTTCGACGAACAGATCATACGTAAAGGTTCAAAATCAGTGAAATGGGATCAAGCAGAGTCTTTGTTCCTGACAACAGATGCCCTCCCGATGTGGGTGGCCGATATGGATTTTAAAGCGCCGCAGGTCGTCCTTGATGCATTGAAAGAGCGATTAGACCATGGTGTATTTGGCTATGCATTTCAAGATCAGGATACGCAGCAGGCAGTAGCTGGATGGCTCAAAAGAAGACACGGATGGACCATTCAGACAGAAGCGGTCACTTTTACACCAGGCATCGTAACGGCTCTTAGTTTTGCAGTTCAAGCCTTTACAGCACCGCATGACGAAGTAGTTATACAGTCACCAGTGTATACACCTTTTTATCAAATGATTGAGCGAAATGGACGTACAGTCTCAACCAATCCTTTAAAAATAGAAAACAACCGTTATATGATGGATTTTGATGATTTAGAGAAAAAACTGAGCAGGCCGCAAGCAAAGCTGATGTTCCTATGTCATCCGCATAATCCGTCTGGAAGAGCGTGGACAAAAGAGGAATTAAAGCGAGTTGGAGACCTCTGTGTGAAGCATGGAGTCACAGTCGTTTCAGATGAGATTCATTCAGATTTAATGCTTTACGGGAAGCAGCATGTGCCCTTCGCCAGCCTTTCTGACGACATTGCACATATCACGGTAACGTGTATTGCGCCGAGTAAAACCTTTAATCTAGCGGGTCTGCAGGCATCTGCTATTATCATTTCAGATGAAGAAAAAAGAACCCTTTTCACCAATGAATTGCAAAGAAACGGACTGTCCAAACTGAATGCATTTGCGATTCCAGCGATGGAAGCAGCATACCGTCACGGGGATGAGTGGCTTGATGCCCTTGTTCTTTATCTCGAAGGCAACATGAAGATGGCGACGGATTATATTGACGAATATCTTCCAAATATGCGTTATATGAAACCAGATGCTTCTTATTTATTGTGGCTGGACATTCAGGATTATCAATTCAGTCTAGCGGAATTAAAGCGGAATCTGCTAAAAAAAGGGAAAGTGATCCTAGAGCTTGGCCACGTGTACGGACACGAAGGAGACGGCTTTATTCGGATGAATCTCGGCTGTCCTGCTTCAACAGTCAAAGAAGGACTGAAACGTCTTCATCAAGCGTTCACGCCATCAGCTGAATAAGATCTATACGGTAGAAAGAACATCCTAACGGGTGTTCTTTTTAAAGAAAAAAACCCTCCTTTTATCATATCTACTTTGTACATGAAATGATATAATGAGAGGAATTACTATTATTTACGAGGAGAGCATTTAAATGGAAATGTTCAAGGATTTTCTGCTCCATGTATCTTTTATTCTATTTCCAATCTTTTTATATCATGCGCTATGGTTAAGCCGGACCCCTGCTCATTTCCCAAAAACGAATAAACTGCTCATCACAGTATTCGCATCCATCTCTTCAGCACTATGTATTATGTATCCAGTTGGTTCGATTTTAGATTTGCAGACTGGGCTTCAATCTATTCCCCTTGTACTTGCTATTTTATACGGAGGATACATGGCGGGGAGCGTTGCCATCTTGATAAGCATCATTGTCAAATTCGTGATGTATGGCTCTTTCTTATGGATTGGACTCATTGTTGTCCCAATTTACTTTTTCATCCCATTCCTGTTCTACCGAAAATGGCATCAATATTCGAAGCCAAATAAGCTTTTTTACGGAGTGCTTATCGGTTTATCCAAAGGATTCTTTATTTACATTGGACTGCTTGCGGTCAGCTTACTTGAATACAGCCCAGCTTTTATTATGCAGCAAAAGCTCCTTGAGTTATTTTTCTCAACTCTTTACTACATATTCTTTCTTGTGCTCAGTATCTATTGTATTGAATTCGTTAAAGAAAATGCGGAAATGAGAACACAGCTTGTCCAGTCAGAAAAACTGACCATTGTAAGTGAACTTGCTGCAAGTGTCGCCCATGAAGTACGCAATCCGCTGACAGTTGTGAGAGGGTTTATTCAATTGCTCTTTTCGAGTGATCATACAAAAGAGCCGCCTGCCAATAAAGATTATAAAAATCTCGTTCTGTCCGAATTAGACCGGGCTCAGGACATTATTACGAGTTATCTTGACATTGCAAAACAAAACTATTATCAAATTGAATCACTCAATCTATCTAAATTACTTGAGGAATGTGCATCACTGATGACATCCTATGCAAATTTTAAATCGGTCACGATTCATCAATCCATTGAACCTGACTTATACATTCAAGGTGACGTAACGAAGATCAAGCAAGTCATGATTAATTTAATCAAAAATGCGATAGAAGCAGCTCCCGAACATGAAGGAAAGGTTGAACTTTTTGCTTCGAAAGAAAATCATAAAATCTGCCTTTATTTCGTTGATAACGGTGTAGGTATGACAGAAAGCCAAATGAAAAAGCTTGGCGAACCGTATTACACCTTGAAAAACAAAGGGACTGGGCTTGGGCTGACAGTGACTTTTTCAATTATTGAAAATCACCATGGAACTATTCGTTTCAAAAGCTCGCTACAGTCTGGAACAACCGTTACCGTAAAATTTCCTGAAGATACAAGAAGAAAATGATTAATCCATTTTTTTTGTTCTTTTTTCATCTATCCGCTCCTGCTTTTTAGACGAACGCACGATGAGACGAAAACAAATAAACGCAGCAATAAAGAAAATCACCGTGGTGATTGCCGCCGGGATGTACTCCCTTTTATCTTCAGGAAAATATAGTAGAAAAAGTACGATGAATGACATCTCGCTATTCCCCCTTTTGCTCGTTTACTTCACTATATTGGCTAAAAGAAATGAAATACCTTCCTATGAGAAGGAAATGGAGGAATTTCACATGACAGACATTCAAATTGGACAAGTTGTGAAAGGTTTTTATAAAACAGGTGTATACGTTGGGGAAGTGACAGCAGTAAAACCATCGACCTATCTCGTTCAAGTAAAAGCCGTTCTGACACATCCCACTCAAGGCGACCTGCATCATCCGAAAGAAGCAGACGTGCCTTTTTTCCAGGAGAGGCGGGCTTTGGCCTATAGAGAACAGACCAATATCCCTCATCATATGGTGAAACCTTATGATGGCGATATACCTGATTATGAAGAGTCACTGAAAGAAGCTGTAGATAAATTGAAACAAGCACTCCATGCGGATGATTCCAAATGGGCTGAAAAATCAAGAGCGTGCCTATCTTCTCTTGAGAAAGATTATTTTCCAGAAGACGTCCGCTAATCAGCCGAATCAAAAAAATGCGAGAAATCGATCAGCTCACCAATTTTGGTTGTTTGCGGATTTTCCACATAGGCTCTGTCTTTTTCAAAAAGGGTTAACAGCTGATAAGTCGTCATGGCATCATCGAGTGCTTTATGATGCTTACCAGCTCCTTCGCTGCCGTATTCCTTTGCCGCTTTTCGAAGCCCTGTCAGTGTGCGGTCACCAAAAAAGGTTTTATATTCAAAGGCAAGATCCCTCAACTTCCCCTTAAAAGGAAAGCTAATATGATTAAGCATACAATTTTGCTTCAATACCTTCATGTCCATGTTGCCCCACGTAATAATCTCACAATTCTCTCCCCCATCAAGAGTCACGAGCTTCTCGATAAACACCTCAAATGAAATCCCGCTCTCTACATCCTCCTGCGTAATTCCGAGGAATGATTTACAGCGCTTCGTCAGCTTTGGGAACTTTTTCGGTTTGACGTAGCTGGAGAATGTGTCTATGATCGTTTCATCTGCTGCTTTCACTACCCCAGCTTCAATAATTTCAGGAAAAAAGTTTTGTGGATGATATTTTCCATCAGGCATCGTAAATTCAAAATCGACCACAAGCACCGTCTTCTGTTCCACCAGTTTCACCTCACTTTTTCGTCAGTTTTCATTCTCATACCATTATATTAAGGCGGACCTTGAAATCACTTCATTTTCTTGAAAATAATGCAGATTCACTACGCCCAACCTATTCATCTGATGAAAGATCGTTTATTTTCCTTTATAATTATTAAGGAACACGAAATAAATAAAGAAGGTGGTCTCTATCACAAACAGGAAGAAAAACTTGTACATCATGTGGTTTGTGAACTTTTTTGTATCTGCGAGCATTACAATGATCGTCCCTTTTTTATCACTTTACATAGAATCTCTTGATAGCAGCTATTCAAATGAATTTGTTCAAAGATGGAGTGGCTATGTCTTTGGGGTCACTTTTTTAACGGCCTTCCTGATCTCTCCGATTTGGGGGCGGATTGGCGACCGGCATGGCTATAAAAAGATATTATTAATTAACGGTATTGGCATCGCCACAAGCATTTTATTAATGGGGCTTGTTCACACTGTGTATCAGCTATTCGCATTAAGGCTCTTCATGGGGCTTGTCACAGGCTTTATCTCGACTTCCATGGCACTGATTTCTGCACAGACCGAAAAGGCAACAGCCGGTAAAACCCTTGGAACGATGCAGATGAGTAATGTCGCCGGAGGATTGTTTGGCCCATTAATGGGCGGATTCATGGCAGACAGCGTCGGATTTATTTATACTTTTTTCCTGACAGCTGCTGTCATTTATGTGTCAGCTATTGTAATTATCTTCGGAGTGAAGGAACAGCCGATTCGGTCAAAAGAAGCAAAGCGTGTTTCTTACTCACGGAAGGATGTACTCTTTCACATTTTCAAACAGCCTTTACTTATAGTCACGATGCTTTTAACGTTTATTACACAAGTAGGGAACTTTAGCATTCAGCCGCTTTTGGCTTTATACATTCATGATTTACATGGTCCTGTCAATCTCGCTTTTTATGCGGGGCTTGCATTTTCTGCAACTGGACTTGGCAATTTGCTGTTTACGCGAAAATGGGGAGATCTCGGAGATCGAATTGGTCATGACAAGGTGCTGCTAGCCCTTCTCATCCTCTCCTCTATTTTATTCATCCCGCAAGCGATGGCGGATTCGTACGTGATGTTAGTCATTTTCCGCTTCCTATACGGGATGGCACTTGGCGGCATTATTCCGTGTACGACGGCGTATATTCGGATCAAAGCACCTGCTTCTATGCAAGGGGAAGTGCTCGGATACAATGTCAGCTTCCGCTTTCTCGGGAATGTCGTCGGTCCGGTAATCGGCGGCATTGTGGCGAGTCATTACGGGATTCCAGCTGTCTTTTATGTCACTGCCGGCATTTTTCTGTTTGGCGCGTTATTTTTATGGGCGGTCCGCTCGCATGCGAAGACAAAGGAAAGGAGTGTCTGATCATCTTCAGACACTCTTTTTTTCTTGCGGAAAAGCCTTATTCACTTGACTTCACGCCCATTCTTTTCTAAAAATAACCTTCTCGTATTCGCAAAAGAATGGTACGATATGGCTAGAAAATTGAAGAAAGTGAGTGACCTCATGTTTCGTGCAATCATTGGTTGGTTATTACTTGCTGCCCTCATCCCATTATTTGCTCTGACTTTTTATCTATCAAAGGAAGAAGCTGCAAGTGTAAAGCCTGTTAACGAAGTGCTTGATCAAAAAATCAAGCTGGAAAAGATAGATTTTTCCCAAAACAGTTATATGTATGACCGGGATGGTTCTCTCATCTCCGAGATCGTCTCAAACGATGAGAACCGAGTGTTCGTGAAATACGATAAAATTCCTGAACCTGTGAAGGAGCTGTTCCTCCGATCAGAGGACCGCAACTTCTATGACCATAAAGGCATTGACTTTATGGGGGTGGTTCGTGCCCTTGCTGCAAACGTCAAAAACCATGGCATCAGCCAAGGAGCGAGTACGATCACACAGCAGCTGTCCCGTAACTTATATTTAAGCCATGAACGTTCGTTCAGCCGAAAGTTTACAGAGCTGCTCTATTCCTATGAACTTGAGCGGAAATTCTCGAAAGATGAAATTCTCGAAAGCTATTTAAATACGATTTATTTCAGTAATGGTGTTTACGGTGTCGGTTCTGCGGCTAATTACTATTTTGATAAGCCGCTTAGTTCTTTAACACTCGCACAAATGGCATTTATCTCTGCTATTCCAAACAACCCAACACTGTATGACCCATTAAAACAGTTCAAGCACACAAAGAAACGCCAAGAACGGCTGCTTGGTATTTTGAAGAAAGATGGCGTCATCACCAAAAAGCAATACAAAAAAGCCGTCAAAGAAAAAATCAGTCTATCCTTAAGTGAAAAGAAAAACCTTTACCCTGACTATGTGACATATGCCAATGAAGAGTTTACCGATCTTGTGTCTGATCAGGAGGGCTTTACAAAACGATTGAAGAAGGCCAAAACGGCTGAAGCAAAAAAGGCGATTCAAAAAGAATTATCTGAAAAGGTCAGTGCTCTGCTCCAGGATGGCGTGAAGATTTATACGGCGCTTGACCCTTCCTTACAGCAAAGAGCTGTCTATCAGCTCAATGCTCAATTGCCTTACCAAGGGGTCGAAGGCGGATCAGCCGTCATTAATCATGAAACGCATCAAATTGTTGCACTTGCTGGCGGGAAAAACTATAAGAAATTTGATTTCAACTACGCTTATCAAGCGCAAAGACAGCCTGGTTCTGCGATTAAGCCGCTTTTAGACTATGCGCCTTATATTGATCAAACCGGTGCAACGGCTTCAAGCACCATCAGTGCCGGCAAGTTTTGCAGCAGCGGATACTGCCCGCAGAACTATAATCATAAAACGTATGGAACAGTCACACTTGAAACAGCCTTTAAAAATTCTTACAATACCCCTGCGATCCGAATGCTGGATACAGTAGGTGTCAAAAAAGGCTTCAGCTATTTAGAGAAGTTCTCATTCGAGCATATCGTAGCAGATGATTACCGCCTTCCTTCTGCACTTGGCGGATTTACGAAAGGCTTCTCACCGCTAGAAATAACAGATGCGTACACCGTTTTTGGCAACCAAGGAGCCTACACACAAAGTCATTCGATCACAAAAGTGACAGACTTAAACGGCAAGACCCTTTACAAGTGGAAAGAGTCGCCAAAGCAAGTATATTCTCAGCGGACAAATGAAACGATGCGTAAGCTTCTTTCCTCCGTTGTGAAAAGTGGAACAGGGAAAAAAGCGAATTTCAATGCCCCTTACATCGGTGGTAAAACAGGAACTTCCAATGACTATAAAGATATTTGGTTTGTGGGACTGACAGATCAGTACACAATGGGTGTCTGGGTCGGAAGAGATAGAGGAACGGTTGAATCGATTTATAATTCAAGTCCGCACTTACGTATTTGGAAAAATACGATGCAATACGCCAGATAAACAGGAGGTTTGATTGCGATGCATTCAACACATCCATCCCATTTAATTTTATTTGACGGTGTCTGCAACGTGTGCAGCGGAGCTGTTCAATTTGTGATTAAGCGCGATCCGAAAGAACAGATGATGTTCGCTTCATTACAATCAGATACAGGACAGCGTATTTTAAAGGAAAACGGTTTGCCTTTAGAAGAGTTCAATTCATTCATTTATATTGAAAAAGGAACACTTTATACGAAGTCAACAGGCATCTTAAAAGCCGCGCGGCATTTAAAAGGGATCTACAGATGGAGCTTTTTACTCCTGGCCATACCTCGCCCAATCCGTGATTGGTTTTATGAGCTGATTGCAAAAAATCGCTACAAATGGTTTGGTCAAAAAACATCTTGTATGATGCCTACACCCGATATTCAAAAGCGGTTTCTTTCATAAAAAAAGCATCCTCCAATGATAGGAGGATGCTTTCTTTGTCTGCTTACGAAGGCAGACTTGCCATCACACTGTTATAAAGCTTAATAAATAAGTACAAAATACCGATCAAAAATGTCGCCCAAAACAGCAGAATGAACATCATAAATCCAATCAAATTCAGCATATTAAGCGATTGATAAATGCGAACCACAACCCAGATAAAATAGACAAGACTTGCTAATGCAAAAAGTCCGACTAGCAGAATGAGCTGCTGCGTCAACAGAAATGCAAGCAAGCTGGCAAATAAATAAACAACGGATGCAATCCGAATTTTCTTTAAGTTCTCCCCTTCAGGGTCCTTAGCGAAAAAGAGTAACGCCAGCTCTAATACCGTATCTGCAATCAGTTTTAAGGCAGATAAGATCATAAAATAAACAAGTGCAAAAGCGGCAAAAAGAGCAAGACGGATGCCCTGTTCTGAGAAAAATTCCAGCATTCCTTTTAAAATACCTGCTTGAGTCAAGAAATCAGTTGTGATACCTACTGTAAAAATCGAAAAAGCAGAGCTGAATAGTAAGATTGAAATCAGCGGAAAATATCCAGTCAAATATGTATTTTTCATAAATAGTTCCTTTCTCATAAGCTCACATTTATTATGGCTCACTTAAAACGGATTGACAAGATGCTTTCAAAGTAAACTGACAGCAAAATCAAATTTATGATTTTGCACGTACATTCCTTCACAAACTTACATTTTCCCGTTAAAGTATTACTGTTACGAAAAAATCGTGCGTTAGGGGTATACTCGTGAAAAAAACTTTAAGACTGCAAACACGGCTGACGATCTTTGTGTGTATCGTTGTCCTGATCTCCCTTTGTATCACATTCTTTACGATATGGTCGGAAACAGCCAAGAACATTCATCAGCAGGAGCGTGACATTGCTCTGTCTACTGCCAAAATGGTCGCAGAGGCACCGATCACAGCACAATCATTAGAAGATCATTCATATTCAGCATTACGAAAATATACAACAAATGTTCAGCAAATCACCAAAACCGAATTCGTTGTCGTCATGGATATGAAAGGTATCCGCAAAACACACCCGAATCCGCATAAGATTGGGAAACGGTTTGCCGGCGGTGATGAAAAAGCAGCATTACAGGGAAAAGAACATATTAGTACGGCTTCTGGAACACTCGGCAGATCCATGCGTGCTTTTGTTCCTGTTTATGATCAAAATGGTAAGCAGCTCGGGGCTGTAGCCGTAGGGATTACGTTAAAGGAAATTGACTTGATTATTCATCAAAGCTTACTTCCACTCTACTTCGTCACATCACTCAGCCTCCTATCTGGCATCATCGGGGCACTCATTGTGGCAAGAAAAGTGAAGAAGATTATGTTTGGACTTGAGCCGGATGAGATTGCCACATTGCTAAAAGAACGAAGTGCCATGCTAGAATCAACAAAAGAAGGGATTCTTGCCGTCGATCAGCACGGTAAAATCAAGCTGGCCAATGCAGAGGCAAAACGACTCTTTCATAATATGGGCATTATGGTTGATCCTAGAGAACAAGATGTTCAAACTCTCCTCCCTTCAAGCGGCTTAAAACAGGTCATTGAAACACGCAAGCCACTGCTTGATCGTGACGTGAGAATGAATGGACTGGAGCTCGTTTTTAATGAAGTACCAATTACAGTAAATGATGAGATTGTCGGGGCCATCGCCACCTTCCGTGACAAAACAGAAGTCAAACACCTGGCTGAGCAGCTTAGCGGGGTCAAAATGTATGCGAATGCCCTCCGTGCCCAGTCACATGAATTTATGAACAAGCTTCATGTCATTTTAGGTTTGGTCCAGCTCAAAAACTACGATGACCTTGGCACCTACATCAAAGATATTGCCATTTATCAGCAAACGGAAACAAATGAAATCATCAACCATGTGAAAAACTCTGTTTTAGCAGGATTTTTACTAGGAAAACAAAGCTATATCAGGGAACAAGGCGCTTCCTTGGAGGTTATTTGCAGCACACAAGTGCCAAATACAGAGGACCCGGCAGTGACGCATGACCTCATTACCGTGATTGGCAACCTGTTAAATAATGCACTCGATGCGGTTTCACATACTGAGACGAAAAACATCTCGATCTCCTTCAGATACGTTCAGGAGCAGCTTCACATTGAAATCACGGACACAGGTGTTGGTCTCACAAAAGAAGAACAAGACATCATGTTTGATCAAGGCTTTTCAACTAAAGGAGAAGACCGAGGTTTCGGACTCTACTTCGTTGACCAAAGCATCAAGAAATTGAATGGACATATGATTGTCACGAGTGAAAAAGGAGAAGGAACGACCTTTAGTCTTCGCATTCCGTATAAACAAAAGGAGGATTCACATGATTAATGTGTTAATAGTAGAAGATGATCCAATGGTTGGGGAGCTGAACAAACGCTACCTGACCCAAATCGATGGCTTTGAGTTAAAGGGAATTGCCACCTCTTTTCAGCAGGCGCTTGAAGTGTTAAAAACAGAAGTCATTCACCTCGTACTGCTCGATATTTATATGCCAGGTCAAAATGGGCTGGCTTTACTAACAGAAATTCGCCAGCAAAATCATGCCGTTGATGTCATTGTCATTTCGGCTGCAAATGAAGTGGACGTTGTTCAGCAAACGATGCGAAACGGAGCGGTTGATTATTTAATCAAACCTTTTGAGTTCGAACGATTCCAATCAGCACTGGCAGAGTATAAACGGAAACACGCCCTGTATCAATCCATGAACAGCATTTCGCAAAATGATTTAGATGCGAAGCTTTTTCATAAAAAAGCAGAGGCGGAAAAAGTCCTCCTGCCAAAAGGCCTGACCAAAAGCACACTCAAACTCATATGGACAAGCATTCAATCATTTGGTCAGCAGGCTTTCACGACCGAAGACCTAGCCAATCATACAGAAATCTCTCAAGTCTCCATTAGAAAATATTTGAAATTCCTTGAGGACATCGAAGTGGTGGATGTTGAAATGGCTTATGGGACAATTGGACGTCCTGTTTTCCAATATAAACTGAACACGAGCAATATGAATTTGATTCAGCAATATCTTTAAACTGTTACATCTGACCTTCACGAAAGGCCAGATGTTTTTTTATGGCATACGATGTAACAAACCCCTTGATATCAGTGGTTCTACTGTAATAGAGCACATCACAAAAGCGGCATTATATCATATTTCGGCAGATAAAAAGACATCAAATAAAGCCATTTAACATTTTTTTAAAAATAAAACAAATTTCTATTTATTTATTCGATGGGAAATGATAAATTATGATTGATTAGTTCAACGAGATATAAGTCTGATGTCTTACATCTTCTCTCCTGCCCTCCATAAGTTTCATGAGAAAGCAGGATAAAATACCCTCTTTAGGGTGAGAAGAGATAGATCGGTCTTTTTTCGCGAGACTTTTCTGAAACTTTTAAATTTTATAGGGGGTTATGTTTTGAAGAAGCGCAAAATTGGACTAGCATTGTCCTTAGTCGTAGCAGCAGGAACCATCCTTGGAGCATGCGGCAACTCTGGCTCAAACAGCGGTGAAAGCAAAAAAGATAAAGATCAATTCACTGTTGCAATGGTAACTGATGTCGGTGGTGTCGATGACAAATCGTTTAACCAATCAGCTTGGGAAGGTTTACAAGCATTTGGGAAAGACAACAATCTAAAAAAAGGTAAAAACGGCTTTGATTACTTACAATCTAAATCAGATGCTGACTATACAACAAACTTAAACACACTTGCTCGTGAAAAATTCGATCTGATTTACGGAATTGGTTTCTTAATGGAAGATGCTATATCTGAAATTGCTGATCAACGTAAGAAAAACCACTTTGCTATCGTTGATGCAGTCGTGAAAAAAGACAACGTGGCCAGCATCGTGTTTAACGAAAACGAAGGATCATTCCTTGTGGGTGTTGCGGCTGCTCTTACAACAAAATCAAACAAAATTGGTTTTGTCGGCGGCGTTGATTCTGAATTAGTCAGAAAATTCGAAGTCGGTTTCCGCGCTGGTGTTGAAGCAGCGAACCCAAAAGCAAAAGTTGAAGTGAAATATGCTGGTGCATTCGATAAGGCTGACATCGGTAAAGCAACAGCTGAAAGCATGTACAAATCTGGCGTCGACATCATCTATCATGCTGCTGGCGGCACTGGAACGGGTGTCTTCACAGAAGCGAAAAACCTGAAAAAAGCAGATCCTAACCGTAAAGTTTGGGTCATCGGTGTAGATAAAGACCAGTATGACGAAGGAAAAGTACCTGGAACAAAACAAAGTGTCACTCTTACTTCTATGGTTAAGAAAGTAGACACAGCGGTACAAGACTTAACAACGAAAGCAAAAGATGGTAAGTTCCCTGGCGGCGAAGTGATCACATACGGTCTGAAAGAAGGCGCTCTTGACATCTCTCCATCTAAGGAAAACCTTGATAAAGATGTATTAAAGAAAGTGGAAGAATGGAAACAAAAAATCATCAAGGGCGAAATCAAAATCCCTGCAACACGTGATGAATTAAAAGATTTTAAAGCTTAATTTGAGCATCGGGATAAGCGCGCCTTATCCCCTTGCCTCTCCTTTACCTCCTCTTTATTCGTAAAAGGTGGTAAAAGAAAGCTGCAGCCTCGTTTTGCAGCTTTTCTTTTGCTAGTTTTTATCTTCATCAGCACCCTAAAAAAGGAGCGGTTAAACCTGTGGATTATGTCATTGAAATGTTGAATATACGCAAAGAATTCCCTGGCATTGTAGCAAACGACAACATTACGCTGCAGCTAAAAAAGGGCGAAATTCATGCGCTGCTTGGTGAAAACGGCGCTGGAAAATCAACGCTCATGAACGTGCTTTTCGGACTGTACCAGCCTGAAAAAGGTGAAATCAAGGTACACGGAAAACCCGTGACCATCTCTAGTCCAAATGATGCTAGTGATTTAGGCATCGGAATGGTGCATCAGCACTTTATGCTTGTCGATACCTTTACTGTCGCTGAAAACATCATTTTAGGTAAAGAGCCAAAGAAGTTTGGAAAGATTGACAAAGAGCAAGCCATACAGCAAGTACAAGAGCTTTCTGACCGCTATGGTTTAAAAATAGATCCTGCCGCAAAAGTATCTGACATCTCTGTCGGTATGCAGCAGCGTGCAGAAATCTTAAAAACACTTTACCGCGGCGCTGACATTTTGATCTTCGACGAACCAACGGCCGTTTTAACACCTCAAGAAATCAAAGAACTCATACAAATCATGAAAAACTTAATCAATGAAGGCAAATCCATTATTTTAATCACCCATAAGCTGAAAGAAATTATGGATGCCTGTCATCGCGTGACCATTATCCGAAAAGGTCAAGGTATTCGTACACTTGATGTGGAAAACACAAATAAAGACGAACTTGCAAGCCTCATGGTTGGTCGTGAAGTGTCATTTAAAACAGACAAAAAAGCTGCTTCTCCTGCTGAGGAAGTTCTTCAAATTCAAGACCTCACAGTAAAAGACGCCAGAGGAATTGAAGCGGTCAAACAGTTAAACCTGTCAGTGAAGGCTGGAGAAATTGTTGGAATTGCTGGAGTAGACGGCAATGGCCAGTCTGAATTAATTGAAGCCATTACCGGTCTAAAAAAATCAGAATCTGGCACGATCATGCTAAACGGGAAAGCCATTCAAAATCTCCCGCCTCGTAAAGTGACCGAATCTGGGATTGGACATATTCCTCAGGACCGTCATAAACATGGACTTGTACTCGATTTTTCAATTGGAGAAAACATTTCCTTACAAACGTATTATCAGCGTCCTTATTCAAAATTCGGCTTATTGAATATGAAGAATATTTATCAAAAGGCAAAACGAATCATTGCGGAATATGACGTCAGAACACCGAGTGAATATACAGAAGCGCGCGCCCTGTCAGGCGGTAACCAGCAAAAAGCCATTATCGGCCGTGAAGTGGACCGCAATCCTGATTTATTAATTGCCGCTCAGCCGACACGAGGACTTGATGTTGGTGCGATTGAATTTGTTCATAAACGTCTCATTGAGCAAAGAGACTCTGGCAAAGCCGTTTTGCTCATCTCCTTTGAGCTTGATGAAATTATCAATGTTAGTGATAAGATCGCTGTCATTTTCGAAGGCAGCATTGTGGCCATTGTTGATCCAAAAGAAACAACAGAGCAAGAGCTTGGCCTATTAATGGCTGGAAGTACGCAACAGGAAGTGGGGAAAGAAGCAAATGTCTAATCGCTTAACAAATCTGCTGATTCCGCTTATAGCCATTGTACTTGGTCTTTTGGTTGGGGCCATTATTATGCTGGCAAGCGGTTATAGTGTCATCGAAGGCTATGGCGCCCTTTGGAATGGCGTTTTCGGTGAAACCTATTATATGGGAGAAACCATCAGGCAAGTGACACCTTATATTTTATCAGGTCTTGCTGTTGCCTTTGCATTTCGGACAGGCCTGTTTAATATCGGTGTCGAAGGTCAAATGCTTGTTGGCTGGGTAGCTGCTGTATGGATTGGAACAACTGTCCATGCACCTATGTATATTCATCTGCCGCTTGCACTCATTACCGCAGCTGCTGCAGGTGCTCTATGGGGCTTTATTCCTGGATTTTTAAAAGCTCGTTTTTATGTGCATGAGGTCATCGTCACCATCATGATGAACTACATTGCCCTTCATGTCACAAACTATTTAATCTCAAATGTCTTAACAGATAATAAAGATAAAACAGATAAAATCGATGCCACTGCCTCTCTTCGCTCTGGATTTTTTGAGCAGATCACTGATTTCTCCCGGATGCATAACGGTATTTTTGTTGCCATTATTGCGGCGGTCGTGATGTGGGTCATTATTCAAAAAACTTCTAAAGGGTTTGAGTTACGGGCTGTTGGAATGAATCAGCAGGCATCACAGTATGCTGGCATGAACGTTCGCCGCAATATCATTTATGCGATGCTCATTTCAGGTGCTTTTGCAGGTCTTGCAGGCGCTATGGAAGGCCTTGGTACATTTGAATATGCCTCTATTAAAGGCTCGTTTACAGGCGTAGGTTTTGATGGAATTGCTGTCGCTTTATTAGGTGGAAATACGGCTGTTGGTGTTGTCCTTGCTGCATTATTGCTTGGTGGATTGAAGGTCGGTGCATTAAATATGCCGCTTGAATCAGGCGTACCGACTGAGGTTGTTGATATTGTCATTGCGATCATCATTCTTTTCGTCGCCTCAAGCTATATTATTCGTCTTGTGATTCAACAAATGAAGAAAAAGGGGGGAAAATAAGTGGGATTTCTGCAAATACTTGAAATCATCGTCCCAGCTACACTTGTTTATGCTGCACCACTTATTTTAACCGCTCTTGGAGGCGTCTTTTCAGAAAGATCAGGTGTTGTCAATATCGGTCTTGAAGGTTTGATGGTCGTCGGAGCATTTTCCAGTATTATCTTTAACTTATTTTTTGCTGATACGTTTGGAGCCTTGACCCCGTGGCTTGGGCTTCTCGTCGGAATGGCCGTTGGCGGATTGTTCTCACTGATTCATGCAGTTGCGACCATTACCTTCCGAGCTGATCAAACGGTCAGTGGTGTGGCCATTAACATGCTGGCACTTGGCGCTACATTGTTTGTCGTAAAACTGATTTACGGAAAAGCACAAACTGATAAAATTACAGAACCTTTCTATAAAGGAGATATTCCCCTTTTAAGTGACATTCCGATCATTGGTGATATTTTCTTTAAAGATGTTTATTATACGTCCATACTTGCTTTAGCCCTTGCGGTGGTTGCATGGTTTGTTTTATTTAAAATGCCATTTGGTCTTCGTCTTCGTGCAGTTGGAGAGCATCCAATGGCAGCTGATACAATGGGAATCAAAGTGTACCGGATGCGTTATATCGCTGTCTTCATTAGTGGACTGTTTGGCGGTCTGGGCGGGGCTGTTTATGCCTCAACGATCGCGCTTGATTTCTCCCATGCTACCATTACTGGACAAGGCTTTATCGCACTAGCTGCGCTTGTATTCGGTAAATGGCATCCATTTGGCGCAATGGGAGCTGCTTTATTCTTTGGATTTGCTCAAAGCTTAAGCATCATTGGTTCTCTCCTGCCGCTGTTCCAAGATATACCGAATGTGTATATGCTCATAGCACCATATGTGCTCACCATCTTAGCACTTACTGGCTTCATTGGACGTGCCGATGCACCGAAAGCACTTGGTACACCTTATTTAAAAGGAAAACGATAAATACGATGTATGATCAATCCCCTGAAGGACAAACTATCTTCAGGGGATTTTTGTATGATAAAAAACTCAAAAACTCCTGTTTATTTTACTTTTATTACACTTATTTTAGTTTAATAAATAGATGAGTGTCACAGAATCTTCTACAATTGAGACAAATAGCATTTGGGGGTGTTTATGTGGCTAATGCACAACAATTGAAATCGATTACAGACGATTCTGACAATAATAAAAGCGTTTTCCGTAAGATCATGTCTTGGAAAATTGGTGTTATTGATCTACCTGTGTATTTAGTACTTGCAGCGATTATTTTAACTGCCGCTTATTTTAATAAAATTCCAGCAAATATGCTTGGTGGTTTCGCTGTTATTATGATTTTGGGGATTTTCCTTGGAGATGTAGGACAACGTATTCCAATCTTAAAAGATATTGGTGGACCGGCGATTCTTTCTTTATTCGTACCATCGTTCCTGGTCTTTTTTAATGTTCTGAATCCGAACTCATTGGAAGCGGTTACGTCTCTTATGAAAACGTCGAACTTCCTTTACTTCTATATTTCTGCTCTTGTAGTAGGTAGTATTCTTGGGATGCAGCGGACTGTTTTAGTACAAGGCCTTATTCGTATGTTTGTCCCTCTAGTTGCAGGTACAATTGCAGCTGTGAGTGCTGGTATCCTTGTTGGCCTTTTAGTTGGTTACACACCGCATCATTCATTCTTCTTCATTATTGTACCGATTATTGCCGGTGGTGTTGGAGAAGGGATTTTGCCATTATCTATCGCTTATTCACAAATTCTTGGTGTATCAGCAGAGTCATTAATTTCTCAATTAATCCCTGCGGCTGTCATTGGGAACGTCATTGCCATTATCTGTGCTGGCGCAATGAAGAAGCTTGGTGAGAAACGTCCTGAACTAAATGGGAATGGCCGTCTTGTGAAATCTAAAGAAGCAAACGAAATTTTCGAACAGCCAGATATGGATGCAAAAGTTGATTTCGGGTTAATGGGTGCTGGTGTACTCGTTGCTTGTACAACCTTCATCTTTGGTGGTTTGTTAGAAAGCTTTGTTCATATTCCAGGTCCAATCTTAATGATTGTTCTTGCTGCTTTAATCAAATACTTAAACGTGATGCCTCAGCATCTTCAAAATGGCTCACAGCAGTTCTACAAGTTTGTATCAAGAAGTTTTACATGGCCGCTAATGGTTGGTCTTGGTATTCTATACATTCCACTTGATGATGTAGCAACTGTCATCTCAATTCCATTCGTATGCGTATGTATCGCTGTTGTACTCGCAATGGTTGGTTCTGGTTACTTCGTTGGAAAACTAATGAACATGTATCCAGTAGAATCTGCTATTGTCACTGGCTGTCACAGCGGACTTGGCGGTACTGGTGATGTTGCCATTCTTTCAGCTTCTGGAAGAATGGGTCTTATGCCTTTCGCACAAGTATCTACACGACTTGGCGGAGCAGCAACTGTTATCTGTGCAACGATCTTACTCAGAATGTTTAGTTAAACTACCACACATAAAAAGCATGAGCTCTCACATGGGCTCATGCTTTTTTTATATTTCTTTTATCCTATAGGATCTCTTATTCATCAGCTAATACAATTCGTAAATATTCCCTGGGCTGAAAAGGATACAGCTTGGTTTCTTGATAGCTCATGTGAAGAAGATGCTCAGAAAACAGAGGCCATTCACTCCCGGCCTGCCACCTTTTTTGATCATTTCGGTCAATCAAGAATGCTCCTCCTAAAATCGTGCAGAATAGGCTTAAGCTGATGGCGATCTTTCGTTTCATTTGATCAGCTCCTTTAAGAAAAGCATGTACGAAAAACAAAACAATATACAATGAGTGTCATTTTTGATAAAATTATTTTTGTGGTCAAAAGAACCTAAAACAAATACAGTTTGCTTGAATTCATTTCAAACCAATGCACTATGGCTGTATTTACGCTATAATTTTAATTACCAGTTCTTTAGAACGTGAATTTATATTGATCAAAGGAGGTTCATTTTCTTGCAGCTTATTCACTTCGCCATCCTATCACCTTTTTTACTCGCTTTTGTTGTACCTTTCCTTTACAAATATGTGAAGCGTATACATACAGGATGGTTTGTTCTCATCTTGCCGATTCTTTTATTTACCTATTTCATCCAAATGTTACATATCACTTCGAATGGACGAACGCTTTTCTCACAGGCTGAATGGATTCCATCTTTAGGGATGAATTTCACTGTGTATGTCGATGGTCTCAGCCTGTTATTTGCTTTATTAATTACAGGTATCGGCGCACTTGTGGTACTGTACAGTATTTTCTACTTATCAAAGGAAAAAGAACAGCTTGGCTCTTTCTACACGTATTTGCTCATGTTTATGACCGCGATGCTGGGTGTCGTTCTTTCTGACAACATGGTGGTTCTATACTTGTTTTGGGAGTTAACGAGTATCTCTTCCTTCCTCTTAATTGGGTATTGGTATAAGCGGGAGCGCTCTAGGTATGGAGCAACGAAATCACTGCTTATTACTGTTTTTGGCGGATTAGCTATGCTTGGTGGCTTCATCCTCATTTACCTGATTACTGATTCATTCAGTATTCGTGAAGCAGTCAATCAGCTTCAGCTCATTATGGCATCACCTTACTTTATTCCTGCCATGATCCTAATCTTAATAGGTGCCTTTACGAAATCAGCGCAGTTCCCATTCTATATCTGGCTGCCTGATGCAATGGAAGCACCGACCCCTGTGAGCAGTTATCTGCATTCTGCTACGATGGTGAAAGCCGGTATTTATCTTGTTGCCCGCTTCAGTCCAATCTTTGCTATATCAGAGGTATGGTTCTGGACCATTTCCATTGTTGGACTTGTCACATTATTCTGGGGATCATTCCACGCCGTCCGGCAAAACGATTTGAAAGCCATTCTGGCCTATTCGACAGTGAGTCAGCTCGGCATGATTATGCTCATGCTTGGCGTCGGCGCAGCTGCGATTCATGAAAACAATCCTGCCTTTTTTGGCGCAGCCATTCTTGCAGCTATTTTTCACCTTATTAACCATGCTACGTTTAAAGGCAGTCTCTTTATGGCAGCAGGTATTATCGATCATGAAACAGGAACTCGTGACATTCGGAAATTAGGCGGATTAATGACGATCATGCCGATTACCTTCACAATTACGTTAATCGGTACATTTTCAATGGCCGGATTACCGCCATTTAACGGTTTCTTAAGTAAAGAGCTATTTTTCACAAGTATGATACGAATTTCTGACATCAGCTTTACGGACGTTTCAACATGGGGTGCTATCATCCCTGCACTTGCTTGGCTTGCTAGTGTCTTTACGTTCATTTATAGTATGATGCTCCTCTTTAAAACTTTTAGAGGCCGTCTGAATATAAACCAATTGGAGAAAAAACCGCATGAAGCACCGATCGGCATGCTCATTCCGCCAATCATTCTAGCTGCACTTGTGGTCACCTTCTTCTTTTTCCCTAATATTCTTGCCTATTCTGTCATCGAACCCGCAATTGTGGCGATCATTCCTGAAGCGATTGAAACAGGAAGCCGTTTTTCTGTGAAAATTGAAGCATGGCATGGCTTCCAGCCAGAGCTCTATATGACAATAGGTGTTGTTGTACTCGGCACAATCGGCTACTTGACGCTTTCAAAATGGCGTCCAATGTACAACATCTTTAAGGAAAAATGGTCATTTAACGCTTTATACGACCGCTCTCTTATCGGTTTGGAAAAAGGGTCATACCGCTTGACAAACAGTTATATGACTGGTTTTCTTCGTGACTATCTTGTTTATGTGTTTGGGTTCATGATTATCGTCATTGGCGGCGTCATGTTTTATCAGCAGGCCTTTTCATTTCAAACAGATCAGGCTGCCTCAATTGGCACGTATGAGGTGATTCTTTCACTTGTGATGGTGGCGGCGACGATTGCAACAGTATTCGCAAGCTCACGATTAACAGCTATTATTGCTCTAGGTGTCATGGGCTACACGCTGTCATTATTCTTCGTGATTTTCAGAGCACCTGACCTTGCGCTGACGCAGCTGATTATTGAAACGATTTCTGTCGCACTGTTTTTGCTTTGCTTCTATCATTTGCCGAAGCTGAGCTTAAAGCAAAAAACGAGAAGATTCAAAATGACCAATTTCATCATTTCATTAGGTGTTGGGGTTGTTGTCACTTGTCTAGCTTTCGCTTCCACAAGTCAGCAGTCACTTGACACTATCTCAACTTACTTTATTGAAAACAGCTACAAACTTGCTGGCGGTGACAATATTGTCAATGTCATTCTTGTCGATTTCAGGGGCTTTGACACCCTTTTTGAAATCACTGTGCTCGCCATTGCGGCACTTGGTATTTATGGGTTATTAAAAACACAAGCAAAACGGAAGAGAGGTGTGCGGCGATGAGAAAGATTGATACGAATGATATGCTTTTGCAAGTCACAACAAAAATCACAGCATTCATCATCTTGCTTTTCTCCCTTCACCTATTTCTTGCGGGGCATAACAATCCTGGCGGCGGATTCATTGGCGGCCTGATGAGTTCTGCGGCTGTCGTTCTTCTGCTTTTAGCCTATGATCTGAAAACAGTAAGACGCATTTTACCCTTTGACTTTATTTATGTAGCTGGAGCCGGTTTGCTCGTTGCGATCCTGACAGGTATGGGATCCTTTCTATTCGGTGCACCTTTTCTATCACATGCATTTGATTATTTCCAATTACCGTTTTTAGGAAAAACAGAACTGGCGACAGCCGTCCTGTTTGATATCGGTGTGTATTTGGTCGTTGTCGGTGTCACCATGACCATTATTCAAATGATTGGAGAGAAGGAATAATGGAATTTCTAATGTCTATTATCGTCGGAATTATTTTTATGGCGGCGACCTATTTGATGCTGTCAAAAAGCCTTCTGCGGGTCATCGTCGGTACTGCTGTTTTGAGTCACGGCGTCCACTTGCTTCTTTTAACAATGGGCGGCTTAAAAAAGGGAGCGCCTCCAGTTCTAAAAGAGGGGCTCACATCCTATGTAGATCCATTGCCGCAAGCATTAATTTTAACAGCCATTGTCATTGCTTTTGGTGTGACATCCTTATTACTTGTCATGGCCTTCCGAGCCTTCCAAGAGCTGCGAACAGATGACATGGATCAAATGAGAGGAAATGATCAGCATGAATAATCTCGTGATCCTGCCTATTTTAATTCCATTACTAGCTGCTACACTATTGATTTTTATGAATAAAAACATCATGCTGTCAAGAGTTTTTAGTGTCTTGGCATCTCTCTCAGCCATTATATGTAATGCATATTTGGTTCAAACGATTTTCACAAATGGGATACAAACCCTTTATTTAGGCGGCTGGAAAGCACCATTTGGGATTGCCCTTGTCGCCGATCAATTTGCTGCACTCCTTGTGCTGACTGCTTCCGTTGTCGGGCTTGTGACAGTCCTCTTCTCCTTTCAAACGATTGGGAAAGAAAGAGAGCGGCTCTTCTATTATTCTGGCGTGCAGTTTTTGTTAGCTGGCGTGAGCGGAGCCTTTTTAACGGGAGATATATTCAACCTGTTTGTCTTCTTTGAATTACTGCTGATGGCCTCTTATATGCTCATTGTATTAGGCGGATCAAAGCCTCAGCTTCGTGAATCACTCAAATATATTGTGTTTAATATCATCTCGTCGGCATTATTTATTGTCGGAGTTGCCTGCTTATATGCAGTGACGGGTACGCTCAATATGGCTGATTTAAGTGTGAAAATAGCTGAATCAGGGCAAACAGGGTTAATCACTGTTATTTCCATCCTGTTCCTCATTGTATTCGGCTTAAAAGCTGGGATCTTCCCGCTTTATTTCTGGCTGCCAGGATCGTATCATGCACCGCCAGCAGCGATTTCAGCTCTTTTTGGTGCTTTGCTCACAAAGGTTGGCTTATATGCGATTGCCAGAGTCTTTACATTAATTTTTATACACGATACAGGCTTCACCCATACACTCATGGCGTGGCTTGCCGCACTGACGGTGATATTCGGTGTGATAGGTTCGATCGCCTATTCTGATGTGCAGAAGATTGTGATTTATAATATTGTCACAGCTGTTGGGGTCATTTTGTTTGGATTTGCAGCCAACACACCTGCATCACTCCAAGGAGCCATTTATTATCTCATTCACGACATGGTGATCAAAGGGGCTTTATTTATGCTGGCAGGTGCCCTCTTTGTGTACGCTGGCACAAACCAACTGAAAAAAATGGGCGGACTGATTCAATCTCAGCCTCTATTAGGATGGATGTTTTTCATTTCGGCTTTATCGCTGGCAGGAATTCCGCCGCTGAGTGGCTTTGTTGGAAAACTAAAAATTGTGGAAGGTGGATTTTCTGCTGGATACATGACGTTTTCTATCTTGGTCTTACTGTCCAGCCTCCTTGTCCTCTACTCTATTATGAAGATTTTCATGTCCGCATTTTGGGGCGAGGAACAGGATATGCGACGAAGAAAGCCGTCAATTAAAGGAATGGTGTACCCTGGCGTACTGCTTGTCGTCTTATCGCTTGCCATTGGGTTAGGGACAGAGTTCATTGCCCCTTATATCAATCAAGCAGCGGAAATGCTCTCTACACCAGAAAAATATATTCAAGCTGTGCTGAAGGAGTAGATGAACATGGCTTTTCAAATATTACTAAACGCTCTCCTCGCCTTTACATGGATGTTTATGAATGACACATACAGAGCCGCAGACTTTGTATCAGGTTTTGCATTAGGGATGATCGCCATTTTTATGCTGCGTCGATTTTTCCCGCAGCGTTTTTACGGCTATGCCCTTTATGCGATTTTCAAGCTGATCATCATTTTTATTCGCGAGCTGCTTCTTGCCAATTTAAGTGTATTAAAGACCGTATTATCTCCAAAGCTCAAGATTAAGCCCGGTATTTTCGCCTTTCGTACGGATTTGAAAACAGATTGGGAAATCACCATACTGGCTAATATGATTACATTGACACCAGGTACACTAGTGATTGATATTTCCGACGATCGTTCCATTTTATACATTCATGCGATGGATATTGAAGATGCTGAAAAAGCCATTCACGATATCCGGGTTTCATTTGAAAAAGCGATTCAGGAGGTGAGCGGTAAGTAATGGAACTCATTTTGCAAATTTCACTTGGCATTCTTGCGCTGTCTACCTTGCTTTTTGTGATACGAGTGATCAAAGGTCCCTCTATTCCTGATCGTGTGAGTGCGCTTGATGCGATAGGAATCAATTTAATTGGGATGACAGCCATCGTTTCAATTTTACTGAAAACCACTGCATTCTTTGAGATTATTTTACTGCTCGGTATCCTTGCCTTTATCGGTACTGTCGCTTTTTCCAAATTTCTTGAGAAAGGGGAAGTGATTGAAAATGATCGTCATCGCTAAAGCCATCGTCATTTTCTTTATCCTGCTGGGCGCTATCCTCTGTTTGATTTCAGCTATTGGTGTCCTTCGCCTGCCGGATGTTTACACACGTATGCATGCTGCATCAAAAGCATCGACACTTGGCGTTGTTCTGATTTTAGTAGGTGTGTTTTTTCATGAATGGTTTCTTGCAGGCGTTATTTCTGCAAAAATCCTTCTCGGCATCGTATTCATCTTCCTGACAGCACCAGTCGGCGCACACTTAATCGGAAGAGCCGCCTACAATACTGGTGTTAAGCTCGACAAACGCAGTGTACAAGATGATTATGGCGGTTTCCGTAACTTTGTAATTAAACGAAAAGAAGATTCTTATTTATAAAAAGCGAAAAAGAATGGCCTGATATGTTGGGCCATTCTTTTTTTTATCTCTCAACGTGCATATAAAAAAAGCTTCCGCTGCACCGGGAGCTTTTTTATATGCGATCAATAACAGCAAGTGTGCATCTGGACGTACAGATGTGCCGGTCTCGATCATCTTTTATATCGATTTGAAATACCATTGTACGCCGTCCTACATGCACAGGAACAGCTGTCGCTGTCACAACTCCATCGCGCACAGATTTTAAATGATTGGCATTGATTTCAATACCTGAGCAAACTTGCTGCGTTAAGTCTAAATGAGCCGCAGCCCCCATGCTCGCCACTGTTTCTGCTAGAGCAGCAGATGCTCCTCCATGCAGTAGTCCAAATGGCTGTTTTGTTCTGTGATCGACTGGCATTGTTGCAACGCATCGTGATTCATTGCACTCTATAATCTCAATGCCTAGTGCCTCAAGCAGTGTATTTGATCCGCTCACATTCATTAAGGCCCTCTCCCTTCACACGTTTACAGCACACTTTCAGACTTGGCAATTAACACCGCTTCTGTACGAGATCCAACATTCAGCTTATTAAAGATGGATGTCAAACTGTACTCAATTGACCGTTTGCTCAAATGAAGCACATCGGCAATCTCCTGGTTCGTGTATCCTTTTTCCACTTCTCTAAGGATCAAACACTCCCGTTCCGTTAAGAGATCGTGGTCAGTCTGCTGCGCTTGTTCTGGCTTTTCTTGCTGCTGTGAAATTAATTTCTTTAAATAGGACAGCTGAATGACAACTTCTCCTTGCAATGTCCGGTGTATGTATTCAATAATTTTGTCTTTCGTCTCTGTTTTACTAATTGCACCGTGTAATCCAGCCCGAATAGCCTCTTCAAAATAATCATCTACTTCATACCCTGTATAAATGATAATTTTCACTTGATGGTTGGTTTCTAAAATTTGTTTCGCT